>NZ_QKVN01000008.1:0-106880 GCF_003231195.1 Acinetobacter sp. WCHAc060042 | reverse complement strand
CCTAAAGGCTTCTTTTTACAGAAAAAAGATCAAATAAGCAACATCTTACAGCGCTGCAATCTGATCCATATTCGCTTTAATCTTCACTAACTGGTCAGCAAACTCAGCCAGCTTAACTTTCTCACCTTCAACCACAGCCGCAGGTGCTTTAGCAACGAAACCTTCATTGCCCAGTTTAGTAGCAATTTGGTCATGCTGCTTTTGCACTTTGTCTAAGTCTTTCTGCAAACGCCCCAATTCTGCTTTCGGGTCAATTAAACCTTTCATTGGAACAAAGACAGACGCATGGCCTACAACACTCGATGAAGACAATGGCGGTTGCTCACCCTCAGCCAAGAAGGTAATGCTTTCTACTTTAGCCAACGCTTTAAACAACGCTTCAATACGTGTGATCTGTGCTTTCTCAGCTTCCGTCGTGTTTTGTAGAAGCACTGGTAATAAACGTGCATTACCTAAGCCCATTTCACCACGGATGTTACGTACCGCACCAATCAAACCTTGAAGCCATTGCATATCGGCTTCAGCTTGTTCATTTACACGCTCAGGGTTAGCAACAGGGTATTGCGCCAGCATAATAGTTTCAGCAGAAATACCAAGTTTCGGTGCAAGTGTCTGCCAAATTTCTTCAGTCAAATACGGCATGATTGGGTGTGCAAGACGTAAAGATGCTTCCATCACCGCAAGAAGTACACGACGAACTTCAGCTTTACGCTCAACCGACACATTTTCATCATTCAGAACAGGTTTGGTCAGCTCAACATACCAGTCACAGTATTCATTCCAAATGAACTCATAAATGGCTTGTGCAGCCAAGTCTAAACGGTAAGTTGCAAACGCTTGTTGAACCGCAGCTTCGGCTTTTTGCAGACGGCTCACGATCCACTGTTCAGGCAATTCCCAAAGGTCTTGACGAACTTCAGTGCCAATCACTTGCTCTTCACAGTTCATCATCACGAAACGGGTTGCGTTCCAGATTTTGTTGGCAAAATTACGGTAACCTTCAACACGTTTCATATCGAACTTAATGTCGCGACCTGTGTTCGCAAGTGCACAGAAAGTGAAACGAACCGCATCCGTACCATAGGCTTGAATGCCTTCTGGAAATTCTTTACGGGTTGATTTTTCAATCTTCGCTGCTTGTTTCGGGTTCATCAGACCTGTAGTACGTTTTTGTACCAAAGTCTCAAGGTCTACACCGTCAATCAAGTCAAGAGGGTCAAGCACGTTGCCCTTAGATTTCGACATTTTTTGACCTTCGCCATCACGAACTAAACCGTGAACATAGACCGTTTTAAACGGCACTTGTGGCGTACCATCTTCATTCTTCATGAAGTGCATCGTAAACATAATCATACGAGCAACCCAGAAGAAGATGATGTCAAAACCAGTCACTAACACATCAGTTGGGTGGAAAGTATTGAGGAAATAGTTTTCCGCATCTTTCTTGGCATCGCCAGTCCAACCAAGGGTTGAGAACGTCCAAATCGCAGAAGAGAACCAAGTGTCGAGTACGTCTTCATCTTGGCTAAGCGCAACATCAGCAGGGATGTTATTTTTGGCACGGACTTCCGCTTCGTCACGACCCACATAGATGTTGCCTTCAGCATCGTACCAAGCGGGAATACGGTGTCCCCACCAAAGTTGACGAGAGATACACCAGTCTTGGATATTGTTCATCCACGCCATGTACATATTGCTGTACTGTTCAGGAACAAACTTGATACGACCATCTTGAACCGCTTCAATGGCAGGTTGCGCCAATGGTGCAATTTTTACATACCATTGGTCTGTCAATAATGGCTCAACGATTACACCTGAACGGTCACCGCGAGGTGGTTTAAGCGTATAAGGTTGGATTTGATCTAACCAGCCTTCAGCTTCGGCTTGTTCAACCAGTTTTTTACGTGCTGCAAAACGTTCTAAACCAATATAGTCCGCAGGCGCAGCGATGGTTTTCGAGATTTGCTCACCCGCTTTCGCGATGTATTCAAACTCAGCCAATACTTCTGCATTTTTGTTGAAGATATTGATGATTGGTAATTCACAACGCTTACCGACTTCATAGTCGTTAAAGTCATGAGCAGGCGTGATTTTCACACAGCCAGTACCGAATTCTTTATCGACATATTCATCTTTCACGATTGGAACAGCACGACCTGTAATTGGCAGGATAATGTTCTGACCCACAAGGTGCGTATAGCGTTCATCATCCAGTGCCACAGCAACCGCAGTATCTCCGAGCAATGTTTCAGGGCGTGTGGTCGCTACAACGATGTGGTCTTTACCATCATGGGTACGTAGGTTTTTATCTTCAAAAAAATATTTGAAGTGCCACAATGAACCTGCTTCTTCTTTATCTGATTCAACTTCGAGGTCAGAAAGCGCCGTTTGTAATTTTGGATCCCAGTTCACCAAACGTTTGCCACGGTAAATCAAACCGTCTTCGTGCAGTTTAACGAACACTTCTTTGACCGCATTCGATAGACCTTCATCCATGGTAAAGCGTTCACGCGACCAGTCCACTGAAGAACCTAAACGACGGATTTGACGAGTAATCGTGCCGCCTGATTGTTCTTTCCATTCCCAAACTTTTTCAATGAATTTTTCACGACCGAGGTCATGACGGCTGACACCCTGAGCGCCCAATTGACGCTCAACCACCATTTGCGTTGCAATACCCGCATGGTCTGTACCTGGCTGCCATAAGGTATTTTTACCTGACATGCGGTTGTAGCGAGTTAACGCATCCATAATGGCATTGTTAAAACCATGACCCATGTGCAAGCTACCGGTGACGTTTGGTGGCGGAATCATGAT
This sequence comes from Acinetobacter sp. WCHAc060042, assembly GCF_003231195.1. NCBI lineage: Bacteria > Pseudomonadati > Pseudomonadota > Gammaproteobacteria > Moraxellales > Moraxellaceae > Acinetobacter > Acinetobacter sp. WCHAc060042. Next base: position 104,063 of record NZ_QKVN01000008.1, on the reverse strand, counting down.
ACAAAATGACTCACCTTTTTCAGAGGGCTTAAAATAGCCACGCTCTTCCCAAGTTTGGTACCATTTTTTCTCGATCTCGGTCGGATCGTAAGTTGTAGCGATATTTTGCGCTGAATCAGTCATAGTTCAAACAGTTCAAAAGTAGATAAAAAATTGCATCTATTGTAGCAAAGAAATCGTAAATGGGGGCATGTAAAGCAAATGCGTTGATCTAGCAATTGCGACATGAAGCAGAGCGCTTTATGATGTGCTTACACCTAGAGTGCGCATTGTTCGCAGTAAAAATCAAAAAAAAGGGGGGATCACGATGACTTATCAAATTTCTTTAAAATTAAAACCCGAAACTCACCAGCGCTTTACCCATATTCATCAACAGCTCAATGCTGGCGAAAGCCAAAATTTAGCAAAACCACTCGGTGAAGTTCTAGCAGATATTTCGTGTGAAGTAATTGATCAGGTCTTTGGGGATTTAGCCCGACTCTCAACTTCGGGCGATGGAGAGTCGGAAAAAGTCATCAAGCAGATTGTGGATACGATGCGTAAGTACATGCCGTGGTCGGTCTCCTTTTTTTCTAATGATCGCCTAACGCCTATGGTGAATTATTTAGATCGTATGATGTACGATGCTGAAGGAACCCATTTTCTAAGTTATCCTGTCGAAAAGACTTTAGTGAATGAGCTTTTGGGTTGTGCGGAGCAGATGGATAAAGGCAATAATCAATATGTATCACCTGCTTTAAAAGCATTTACTCAAATTGTGGATCAGGGGGTGACCAGTTTGATCCGTGAACCGAAGAAAATGTTGAAATTTAATGTAGTGGTGGATAAAACACTTAATGGGGTGATTAGCTTTACCACTCAATTGGGTTATAAACGCTTTGACAAATTAGGTCGTATTTATGATGCGCAGATGATGAGTCAATATTTTGATCATTTTCTAACTTTTTTAAATGATCAACCTACAAATAAAACTTCGGTATGAGGCAATAAGGACATGGCACAGTTAAACAGTTTAGATGCGAAAGTGGTGTGGATTACAGGAGCATCTTCAGGGTTAGGAGAAGCACTGGCTAAAGAATGTGCCTTACAGGGGGCTGAGGTCGTACTCACGGCACGACGTTTGGATGAACTCGAAAAAGTCCGCGTAGGGCTGCTTAATCCAGATCAACACATTTCTATTTGTGCGGATATTACCGATGAGACGCAGGTCCGTCACGCCTATGAGCAAGTGCTCCAGAAAAAAGGTCGGATTGATTGGCTGATTAATAATGCCGGTTTAAGTCAACGTGCCTTGATTGCCGACACGACCATGCAAACTGAACGCGCGATTATGGAAGTCGATTATTTTTCGCAAGTGTTTTTAACCAAAACAGTTCTGCCGACATTCTTAGCACAAAAATCAGGTCGTATTGCCTTTGTGTCAAGTGTGGCGGGTTTATTGGGGACCCAGTATCGTGCCAGTTATTCAGCGGCCAAGGCTGCTATTCACATGTGGGCAAATAGCCTACGTGCCGAAGTGGCCAATGAAGGTGTAGATGTTTCGGTGATTTTCCCTGGTTTTGTTAAAACCAATGTCTCGTTTAATGCTTTAAATGGCGCAGGTAAACCGCAAGGTCATCAAGATGAAGCGATTGAAAATGGTTTAGAACCAGATATTTTTGCGCAAACCGTAGTAAGTGCTTTGCTTAAAGGTGAAGAATATATCGTAGTCGGTGGACGTAAGGAGAAAATGGGTGTTCTGGTGTCTCGTTTATCACCTAAAACATTGTATAAAATGATTCGTAAGATGAAAGTGAAGTAAAGTGAAACGGGCAGGGAGAAATATGTTCCCTGCCCGTTGAATTGATGTTTTCTTATAGATATAGTTTGGGATCGGACTTTTACTTACTGATTTTATTTAAATAATTTAAAAATAATTCCGCATTTTTCCCACGCACTTGCCAAGACATACAACGCACGCCACCGCCCATATGACAGACATTCGCAGACTGTACTGGAATCACGGTACGTTTGGTTACGCTACGAATTTGCTTTAAAGCGACAGCATCTTCTTTAATCCCAAACTGTGGGAAGTAAATTCGCTCAGGTGTGACCAGCATGTTGGTGTATAAGCCACATGCAGAACCAAACTTTTCATCATAAATCTCACTGCCATCATAAGGAGTGATGATTTCACGAATTTTTACATTGGGAATGCCGCGTTTTAGATCTGCTTTAAGCTGCTTGGCATAGTCGGGATCTTCAGGGTAGGAGTTAATCACCAAGGTGTTTTGGTCGACAAAACTGACCACACCGTCCGCATGTTCCAAGCCACCTTGTTCGTCGGCTTCAATGAATGCAATTTGTTTGGCTCCTGTCAGTGCCATGAGTTTCTTACGCGCTTCGTTTTCGGTTAGCTTGTTATCTGCTAGAAACTTGGTGCTGAGGACGACATTGCCATACCCATCTTCCACCCAATTACCACCATCATTCAACAGTTTGGTCTGAGTAAACTGTAAGCCTGCTTTTTGACTGTAGTATTTAAATTCATCCTGCACTTCATCTGAAATAGCCTGACCTTTTTTAGCCCCACCTTGTCCTGCGGCCGTGTAGCGGAACATGACGGGTTGAGCTGGATTGGCGCTGGTGAAGTCACGCATCCAAATGTCATGCATCGGTGCGATTGCTACATGCTTTTTTCCCAAAGCTTTGACATAGTCGGGGTAGAGCTGTTTGTCTGTCAGAACAACGACATTGTCTCCGTTTTTAATAATTTTTTTTGCATAATCGACGTGGAAATCGAAAATATCATCAATCATTTTTGCATAGTAAGCATCATTACTTTGAGGGGATGCCAGTACAATTAATTCAGCTTTGGCTACAAGTGGGATCATGCTGAGTGCAGCCATACTTATTTTTAGTGCTAAAGATTTCATTATCTGTGACCTATTTACAGTGTAGGTGAAGTCCATTTTTATTTTGTTCAGTGTAGAGAATTATGCTCTAGCTGTACGATAGAAGGTGATCGAGCATGAGCGATTTTGCGCACTCATGCTGTTGAGTTTAGTGAATGGAGGATTAGTTCATAGTCGCTGTTTAAGGAATTTGAATGGCGGTCCCATAAGCAAAGACTTCGACCATACCGCCTTGCATCCCCATTTCTGTAGTCGCCAGTCGAATACAAGCGATGTGTGTTGCGCCGTGTTTTTCTGCTTCAAGCTTAAGTCGGACAATAGCTTCACGACGGGCACGATCTACCACACTTTCATAACTGGTCAGCCGACCGCCCAAAAAGTTTTGCACAGTGGCTAGTACGTATTTGAAGTAATCATGTGAAATCACCACATTGCTACTGATCATGTGTCCAGACTGTGCAAAATTCACTTTGCGCAGATTACCCACAGTGATGTAGGCAAGTCGCTTTTCATTCTGTTCAAGTTCCGCCAAATGTTTGCGTTCGTTATAACGACCAAAGCCAAAACCGACGCTAAAGAGCACCGCAAAGATCAGCAGTTGGAAAACTAAACTTTCCATTGCTTAGGCCTGTGTTGGAAATGGATCGGGGAGATGGTTGTCTAACGGTGTGACACGGACTGCAGTGCCATAAACAAATAACTCAGATGCACCTTGGGCAATATTTGAGGTTGAAAAACGAATACCTACAATGGCATTGGCACCTAAGCCTTGTGCTTTTGCAATCATACGATTCATGGCTTCTTGGCGTGATTCTTCTAAAAGCTCGGTATAGGCAGTGAGTTCACCACCGACAATATTTTTTAACCCTGCCAAAAAGTCGCGCCCGACATGTTTACTTCGAACCGTACTGCCATAGACCACATCCAGTTGTTGAGAAATGGTATGTCCAGGAACAGACTCAAGGTTACTTAAAAGCATAATGTTCAATATTCAAATGATTTGATTATCTTTGAAGATAGGAAAAAGCCCAGCAAAAAGCAATAAAAAAGCCCACCGAAGTGAGCTTTTGATGTTGCAAACCTTAGTTTGCTGTTTTGTTGTATTTCACATCTGAAGAAGAAGGCTGTTTCACCACTTGATCAGCAGTGTTGGCTTTAACGCCGCCACCGAGGGTTTTATACACTTCAACTTGGTTGTTTAAGTTTGCTTGTTCAAGCAATAACAACCCTTGTTCCGCCGAGTACGATGTACGCTGTGCATCAAGTACAGTCAGGTAGTTATCGATACCTGCACGGAAGCGGGCCGTTGAAAGCTTATAGGTGGTGTTGGTTGCATCTACCAGACGACGTTGCGCCGCCAAACGGTCACCAATATTTTCACGTACTGCCAAGGCATCATTCACTTCGCGGAAAGCGGTTTGAATGGTTTTTTCATAATCTGACAACGCAATTTTTTGGTCAGTTTCTGAAATCTTCACATTGGCACGACGTGTACCCCAGTCAAAGATTGGAATATCCAAGCTTGGGCCAAGTGACCAGACAAAGGCACCTGATTTAAACAAATCGCTTAAATCTGTCGATGCATAGCCGGCTGTACCCGTTAAACTGATAGTTGGGTACAACTGTGCTTTTGCCGCACCAATGTTGGCACCCGCAGCAGACAATTGATATTCCGCAGCGCGGACATCAGGACGGTTATTTAACAAGTCGCTTGGCAAGCCCGCTGTCAACGCCGTACTTTGGGTAATGCGTTTCACAGGTTGAGGAGACAATAAGTTTGCAGGAACAGGCTGACCCACCAACAGGTTGAGTAAGTTCTGTGCTTGTGCAAGTTGAGTCTTGTAGTTCGCAACGTCATTACGTGCGGTTTCAACCGAAATTTGCGCTTGACGTACAGGGACTTCGCTATCGATACCGACATCAAAACGTTTTTTGTTCAGATTGTATGATTCAAGCTGTGCTTTTAAGGTTTGGTCTGCCAGTTTTAAGTTGGCATTGGCAAACGAATAGCTCAGCCATGCTTGCGCAACCTGACCAATCAACGAAATTTGTGTTGCATCACGTGCACTTTGAGTTGCCAAATAGCTGTCTAAAGCATTGTCTTTTAAGCTACGAACACGACCCCAAAAGTCTAACTCATAAGCAGTGACACCAAGACCAACATTATAGGTTGTGACTGGCTTGGTCGTACTTAGCGTATCTTGACGAAGCACACTACCACTTGCCCCAATAGTGGGTAGTTGGTTGTTTTCAGTAATTTGATACGCTTGCTGAGCACGTTGAATATTTAAAGTCGCCGTACGGAGGTCACGGTTATTGGCTAATGCTAACTCGATGACTTGGACTAAACGCTGATCAGCAAAAAAGTCTTTATAGCCTTGTTCTGCAACAGATGGACCTGTCGTTGAACCAATATATCCTGTTGGGATATCCGCTTGAGCGACGGGTTCTGGACCACGCATGCTTTGACATGCAGTCAAAGCAAGCGCAAGTGCAGATACCGCAATGCTACGACCTGAAATAGACCATACTTTTTGCATCACGATGTTTGCTCCTGATTGTTTTGTTTCTTAGGTTTGTATTTGAAAATACTACGAATCCAAACAAAGAATACTGGAATGAAGAAAATACCCAACAGTGTAGAACTAATTACACCACCAAGGACACCAAAGCCTACCGAGTGTTGGCTACCTGCACCTGCACCTGTTGAAAGGGCAAGCGGAAGGACACCAAAACCGAAAGCAAGGGTGGTCATGATAATTGGGCGTAAACGCATTTTTGCAGCATGAAGGGTTGCATCAAACAAGTCTTCACCTTGTTCTTGCAACTCTTTTGCAAACTCTACGATCAAGATTGCATTTTTCGCAGAAAGACCAATCACGGCAACAATTGCGACTTGGAAGTAGATGTTAAATGACAGATTTGGATCGCCTTTGATGATCATACCTAACCACGTTAAAGTAAATGCACCAATAATACCAAGTGGTACAACCAGCAATACTGAAACAGGGATAGACCAACTTTCATACAATGCGGCAAGACATAAGAAGACGATAAGCATTGAAAGAACAAGCAGCGGAGCTGTTTGATTGCCCGAATCACGTTCTTCTAAAGATAAACCCGTCCATTCATAGTCGAAACCATCTAAGCCCATAGATGGTAACTTGCCAATGATTTCTTCCATCGCGAGCATTGCATCACCCGAACTAACGCCTGGTGCTGGAGTACCTTGGATGTTAGCCGAAGCAATACCGTTATAGCGCTCTAGACGAGGTGAACCATAAGTCCATTCGCCTGTTGCAAATGCTGAGAAAGGAACCATCGTACCTACGTTGTTACGTACATACCATTTGTTTAGGTCTTCCGGCATCATACGTGTATTTGAGTCGCCTTGAACATAAACTTTTTTCACACGACCACGGTCAACGAAGTCATTGATATAAGAACCGCCCCACGCCATGTTCATGGTTGAATTAATATCGGCAATACTTACACCCATTGCTCCTGCTTGCGCTTGATCAATGTTGATTTGATATTGAGGCGTATCTTCTTGACCATTTGGACGAACACCAGCAAGACGTTTGTCTTGTGCAGCCATGCCTAACACAGCATTACGTGCTGCAATCAGTTTATCGTGACCTTGACCACTCGCATCTTTTAACTGGATGTCAAAACCTGAAGAAACACCTAATTCTGGCATTGCAGGTAATTGCAATGGCATGATGTAAGAGGCGTCTTTCACAATCATATTCAATGCCATACCACGTTGGATGATGGCACCAATTTGCGACTCAGGTGTCGTACGCTCACTCCAGTCTTTTAATTTAATAAAGGCAAGACCCGCGTTTTGACCCACCCCTGTGAATGAGAAACCAGCAACTGTAAAGATTGACTCTACATTTTCTTTTTCCTTATTCAAGAAATAGCCTGTCATGGTATCGATGACTTTGTCGGTTCGTTCCAAGCTCGCGCTCGGTGGTAACTGAACCAGTGTCATCACCACACCTTGGTCTTCTTCTGGTAAGAATGAAGATGGCAAAACTTTATAAATGCCAACCAAAGCGGCAATCACAACAATATAAAGTACCCCAGAGAATAACTTGTGGTGGGTCATACGATTGACACCGCCTTGGTATTTCTCCGAAAGTCTTTCAAAGCTACGGTTAAACCAACGGAAGAAACGCGCGAAAATATTGTTGCTTTCCTGCTTGTTTGGATCGTGCTGTTTTAACAAGGTTGCACATAGGGCAGGGGTAAAGGTAAGTGCTACGATCAATGACAAGATCATCGCAGTAACCAGCGTGATCGAGAATTGACGATAAATTACCCCAGTGGTTCCACTAAAGAACGCCATCGGTACGAATACCGCTGTTAACACACTGGTAATACCGACTAAGGCACCAGAAATCTGTTTCATGGACTTTTCAGTTGCCGCTACAGGGTCAAGATGTTCTTCGACCATGACACGTTCTACGTTTTCCACCACGACAATTGCGTCATCAACCAATAAACCAATCGCTAAGACCATCGCAAACATGGTGAGCGTGTTGATTGAGAAACCGAAGATGTTAATGACAGCAAATGTGCCCAATACAACCACTGGAACAGCCAATGTTGGAATAATTGTGGCACGCCAATTCTGTAAGAACAGGAACATCACAATAAAGACCAAAATGATCGCTTCAATTAAGGTTTTAACAACACTCTTAATCGAAAGTTCAATAAACGGTGTGGTGTCATAAGCCAGTTGATCTTTTAAACCATTTGGGTAGTTTTTACGAAGTTCACTGAGGCGCTTTTCTACAGCCGCTGCTGTATCTAGTGCATTTGCACCAGTTGCCAGTTTAATCGCAACACCGCCAGCAGCCTTACCATTAAATTTAGAGTCGAACTGATAGTTATCTGACCCGAGTTCAACACGCGCAACATCACTCAAACGGACTTGAGCACCAGAAGATGTATTTTTTAGAAATATATTCTTAAATTGTTCAGGTGTTTGCAACATACTTTGCGCATTGACAGTCGCATTCAGCACTTGACCTTGTACAGAAGGTGCACCGCCTAACTGACCTACAGCCACTTGAGCGTTTTGAGCACGAATTGCAGCAGCAATGTCACTTGGTGTCACTTGCAAACTGTTCATTTTCGCTGGATCTAGCCAAATACGCATCGCATATTGACCACCAAAGACTTGAAGTTCACCAACACCTGCAACACGGCTCAGCGGTTCAGAGATGTTTGAGTTTACATAGTCATTAATGTCCGCCCCAGAAAGACTTCCATCTGGAGAGTAAAATGCAAGTACTTGCATAAAACTTGCGCCAGACTTGGTGACTTTTACACCTTGACGTTGTACATCTTCAGGTAAAAGTGCCGTTGCCGATTGTAGTTTGTTCTGTACTTGAACTTGAGCAATATCAGGATCGATGCCTTGTTCAAAGTTTAAGTTAATAGATGCTTGACCGTTACCCGCACTGTTTGAAGAGATATAACGTAGACCATCCAGACCATTCATTTGTTGTTCAATGATCTGAGTGACTGTGTTTTCAACAGTCTGTGCAGAAGCACCTGGATAAGTTGCAGCAATTGTCACCACTGGTGGTGCAATTGTTGGATATTGAGCAACAGGCATTGTAGTTAGCGAAAGAACCCCCGCCAACATAACCACCAGTGCAATCACCCAAGCAAAAATAGGGCGATGAATGAAAAATTGAGCCATATTCGTCTACCCCTTATGTATTTGAAGTAGCTTTTTGTTCAGTTTTTGCACCAGCTTCTGTCTTTTTAGCATCCGTTGTTGGAGCTTGAGGTGCTGCTGCTTTAGGTTGATACGGTTTCGCAACAACTTTCTGTTCAGCTTTAACTTTTGCTATTCCGTCAACAATAACTTTTTCACCTGTTTTAAGGCCTTCAGTCACAATCCAGTCTTGGCCTTGAATACCAACTGTGGTGATTTGACGAGGCTCTACTACGCCTTTGTCATTCACAATCATTGCCATCGCTTGACCTGTTGGTGTGCGAGTCACCGCAATTTGCGGCACTAACATCGCATTCGGGATTACGCCTTGAACGATTTGTGCATTGGCAAACATACCTGGAAGCAGCAAGTGATTCGGGTTCGGGAACACCGCACGAATCGTCACAGTCCCTGTATCTGGATTGACACTGGCATCAGAGAACGCTAAGCGGCCTTCGATTGGATAGTCACTGCCATCTTCAAGTTTCAGCTTCACACGCGTGTTGTTACTGCTGTCTAAGCTACCTTTACTCAATTGTTGACGTAAACGAAGAAGTTCAGAGCTTGATTGGTTGATATCAACATAGATCGGGTCTAAACGTTGAATCGTCACCAATGGCTCTGTTTGGTTTGCAGTCACCAAAGCACCCGCAGTAACTGTAGAGCGGTTGGTTTGACCTGAAATTGGAGAGCGGATGGTTGAGTAACCTAAGTCCACTTCAGCATTTTTAACTTGAGCACGTGCTGCTGCCACTTGTGCTTCAGCGACATTTACTTGACCCACTAAGTCGTCATAGTCTTGCTTCGCAACAGCGTTGCTTGAAACCAGTTGCTGATAACGATTCAATTTGGTTCTGAGTGTGCTTAAATTCGCTTCTTGTTGTAATAATGCTGCTTTGGCATTATCAAATGTTGCGCGGTTAGTACGAGAGTCAAGTTCATAAAGTGCCTGGCCTTCACGTACATAACTGCCTTCCGCAAACAAACGTTTTAGAATGATTCCACTCGTTTGTGGGCGAACTTCAGAGATTTCAAATGCCGTGGTTCTGCCAGATAACTCTACAGATTGTTCTACATTTTGCGGTTGTGCAACAATGACACCGACTTCAGTAGGTGGCATTTGTTGAGAAGCGCCAGCTTGCTGCGCATCCTTTGGGTCTTTGCTACAACCAACAAGTGCAATACTCGTTGCTAATGCGCAAGCGGTAAGGGCTGGGGCCCAAAGCTTTGCCGATATCATTGTTCCACCTCGATTAGATTCTTATCTAAAAATAATGTGTATTTAATTGGGTATATCTGCCACACAAGATGTAAAGCAGTGAAATCCAGATAATACTAATGCTCCAACCTGCGAGAACGTCGGATGGGAAGTGTACTCCAAGATAGACTCTTGAAATTCCCATCATCAGCATCCATAAAATAGCAATGCATACAACATAACGATGTGCAGGAAATGGTCGACTTAAGAAAATGGCAAGACACGCCAAAGTGGCAGCATACATACTGTGCGCACTCGGAAAGGAAGCACCATAGCTCGTCACTAGGTGAAACATTTCTGGTGGGCGTGGTCTTGAAATTAGAAATTTAAGTAGCCAAGCAGAAGCAATACTTCCAACAACGCCTAAACCAATAAAAACAACATCTCTATACTTTTTATACCATGCACGATGGAAACACCATAGAGTGGTTAGAAATAATACAAACGGCATGCCACCGAGTGCCGATAAAAGTATTGCAAGTTTATCTATAGGCTCAGTTCTTAATGTGCTGAAACATTCGACCATCGCCAGATCTAAAGCGGTGAGTGGTTGAATGCTTAGAGCTAATACACTGATTATAAATAAAATAATACCGATAAAAAGCAACAAGTAAGGCATGCTGGAACTCGTGTCATTTCAACCGATTTAAGCGCGGTTATTTACTGGGTTAAAGTGTACTCATCAGTACACTTTAATTCAAGTGTTGATTAATCATGTATAAAATTTTGTTTACAGTGTAACAAGAGCTCAAAATGGGTACAAAATCATTTTGTATGGTGTTTTGTATTGTTCGAACTTTCATCAACTTCAAGAGGTACTTTGGGTGGCCAAAAGAAGTCACTTGGTCGCGTTAGAAAATGGGTTAAAACCAATTTTGCTAACGGTTTCCACTGTTCAAAACGGACCCGACGTGCACGTAAAGCCACAATAATCGTGAGAGTAAAACTAACAAATAAGTTCGTCAGACCAATAGCGAGTACTCCGAGGAAAGATACAATAATCAAGCCAATCTCAGGACTACCATTAATATTCATTAGCCCTTGAATGAAGTTTGCTGAAGCAAAGGCAATATGGCGAATATCTAGGGGTAAACCCAAAATATAACCAATGGTTCCCATACTTCCTAACATAATCCCGAACAGAAAATTACCCGCCAACGCACCTAAGTTACGTTCTATATAACCTGCAAATTTATCGAGCCGTTCTTGTCCCATGATGGTTTTGAGACGAGGGTGTGCTTTTAAACGAGGGCCAACTTTGCGGTAGACGGCCATATTATCGAAATAGCCCGCCAGCAGACCTGACAAAAATAAACACACGCCAGCAATAGCAGCATGGGGAATGGCTAAAGAGGTAAATGGATTCAGGTCGTGTAGTGCTTTGCTGGCTTTTGCATGTGTCATCAGCGGTTCGTGTAGCCCCGTTGCCCAAGCCCATGCAATAAAGGCTGCAACGGGTATGGCAATCGAGATATTACCCAAAATAGCAATGAACTGGGTACGGATAATATTGATAATCAATGCTGCTAATTCAGCAATTTGCGCGGTTTTAGAACCTTTGCGGTGTTGTACTGTTGCTGCAAGGGCTGCAGCAGTCATCGCGGGTTGTTTAGTCGCTACAGTAAAGTGCAAGACATGAATCAGCATAAAACCTAGTGAGTAATTCATACTGTAAATAAAGGCTTGCATGAGTGGTGCCATGACCATACGTGCCGACAAGGTTTTGAGTGTTGCCATGATGGCAATAATAACCCCTGCACCTGCTGCCGATTTGTACATGGCCAAAAAGCCTTGCTTGTCTGTACTTACATAGTGTTCACCTGTTTTACTGGCATTTTCAGTTACCTGTAACGCAATGAGTTCACTGTTGGTAGTGAGTAGAGAACGAACACTGCGTTCGCTATAAATTGCAGCGGTAATATCGACCAGAAGGTTGCTAATGGCTTTATAGTGCGCTTCGCCTTCTTCTACAATCAAATTGAGCAACAGTTCAACGCGGTCTAAGCACTGTTCTAATAAGGATATGAGATAAGTTAGGCTCACACTTACCCCAATGCGTTTGGTTGAGCGACGAATTTTTAGAACTACATCACGACACTGCTCAATCATAACCAATGCCTGAGATGCATCGGGTGGTGCAACCACACTGGAAACATCGGCGTCGTGATGAGCTTTTTTATACTGTTGAATGAATTCGATCATTTCGCGATTCTGAACTAAGAAAGGCGATTCATATTCAGTCAGTTCAGGATGTGCATTAATAAATTCAGGATATAAACCAATACCACTAATCCGATAAGACAGCACCGTGATGGCTTTAATCACTTCACTGCGAATTTTGACTTTTTCTTTTTGATTGGCATGGCCATGATTGAGCAGGTTCAGCAGTTGTAGCCAGTCACTGTCTTTGATGTTATCAAGCCAATATTTATCACTTCGGTTGGGGAAAACACGACGGACTAAATCTTGCAACTGCGTCTCGTCGTTAATCAGCGGTAAAAAATGTGCGCCTAAACGCTGCGACAATTGATTCCAAAAACCATCTAAAGACAAAATGCCAGTATCGGCATACAGACTGGTTTGTTTGTATTGGGAAATCAGGCCTAAGATGAAGCTTTGCAATGTTGAGCCTGCATCAGGCGTAATCAACAAAGCATGAATTAATGCTTGTATTTTTTGATGAATTTCATCAGTTTGATATGAGTCAGTAGGGCGAATACGTTCCACCAACTCAATTAAAAGTTGGTCATTTAAAGCAACTTGAGGATGCTCAAGTTGCTGCTGCATGTGAGAGAAAAGATCATTAAATTGTATATGCATAAGTAAGTTAAAAACGTTCTAAAGCATGATTTGTTATTGAATTCGATGTAAAGCCAGTTGGGTTAGATTAACCAAAGCTTGACGATATTGGCTGTCAGGTAAAGCCTGTAAAGCGTCTAAAGCAGCTTCGGTTTCTTCGTGCGCACGCTGACGACAATAGTCCAGTGCACCAGAATTGTTCACAATTGCAATGACTTGTTCAAGATCTGCCGTTCCACCTGTGGCAATACTTCTACGAACGACATCATGCTCTGCGCCCGTTGTGTTTTTCAATGCTGAGATTAAAGGTAAAGTTGGTTTACCTTCCATCAAATCATCACCAATATTTTTACCTAATGTTTCAGCATCTGAGGTGTAATCTAAAATATCATCAATAATTTGGAAGGCATTGCCGAAGTGACCTGCGAATAAACGCAGTGCTTCTCGATACTGTGGCGTACCTGAAAGAATAGCAGCACCTTCAGTTGCCAGTTCAAATAAACGTGACGTTTTACCGTGAATAATATCTAAATAAGTTTGTTCTGTGGTTTCAGGCTGATGCTGGGCTTGAAGTTGTAGTACTTCACCTTCCGCAATTTCACAGGTTCCTGTAGAAAAATCTTTGAGTAAAGTCATGTCGCCCAAATCGACCAACAGATCAAAGGCACGTGAAATGAGAAAGTCACCAACCAGAACTGCAGTCTGATTGTTCCAAGTCGCGTTCGCTGTTGGTCGACCACGACGTAAACCAGACTCGTCCACCACATCGTCATGAACTAGAGTTGCGGTATGAAGCATTTCAATGATTGCAGCAAGTTTACGTTGACGTTCTAAATCTTCTGCACCACAGGCTTTTGCTGCTAATAAACACATAATTGGACGCATGCGTTTACCACCTGCTTCAACCACATGTTTACTCACTGCCATGACTAGAGCCACTTTAGAGGTAATTCCTTCATTAATAAATGTGTCCATCATGGCAAAGTCTTGAGCTACTGGGGCGAGAATATCTTGCTTAAAATCGACGGTCATTTGAAGAGAAGCCTCATCTATATAAAGTGATAAAAATCAGCAATACAATTATGGTTTAAAATAAGGACACATGTCTAAATCATTCATTTCAATCATAAATAAGGCTAGCATTGTGCGAGGCTATATTTTAGAAAGACAGTTCCTTATTTCCCCGATGTATAAGCGTACCGTATTTGTACGTCTATTTATACCTTCGAATCAATTCCTTCATACTATAGCGAATTGATTTTAAAAATCTATTTCATTGTAAGCAAACTCTAGCCAGAGTTGAACTGTAATTTGTTGATTGAGTTTTTCCCGATTATTAAATAATCGTTAATTTAGTCGAATAAGTTTGGCAAATCTCTTGTTGTTTGATCAAATATCACTTAAAATCCTTGCCCTTGATTAACCCCAGTGGCGTTCGTATTAAGATCGGTATATTCCTTTATCGGCACGACGACACGGGCATGTTTGGAGTACATTATGTACGCAGTAATCCAAAGCGGTGGTAAACAGCACCGTGTTGTAGAGGGTGAAACCCTTAAAGTTGAATTGTTGAAAGCTGAAACTGGCGCAACTATTACGTTTGATGACGTACTAATGCTAGTAAATGGCGACAGCATTCAAATCGGTGCTCCAGTTGTTGCTGGTGCGACTGTAACTGCTGAAGTAGTTAGCCATGGTCGTCACGACAAAATCCGTATTGTAAAAATGCGTCGTCGTAAACACTACCGTAAACAACAAGGTCACCGTCAATGGTTCACTGAGTTGAAAATTACAGCTATTTCAGGCTAATCACGAGGAGTAATGAGACATGGCAACTAAAAAAGCCGGTGGTTCGACTAAGAACGGTCGTGATTCGAACCCTAAAATGCTTGGTGTTAAAGTTTACGGTGGTCAAACTGTAACTGCTGGTAACATCATCGTTCGTCAACGTGGTACAGAATTCCACGCTGGTACAAACGTAGGTATGGGCCGTGACCATACTTTGTTTGCTACTGCTGATGGCGTAGTTAAATTCGAAGTGAAAGGTCAATTTGGCCGTCGCTACGTAACTGTTGAAGCGTAAGTTTTAATAGTAAAAAAGCCCACAATTTAGTGGGCTTTTTTTTGTCTTTTAATAACAAGGATCTGTTTTTTACTTCTGCTTGCCTATAATTTAAGTCTCAAAATCACAGTAAATAGTGATGTGTATCACATAAAATAAGCGTGTAATAGAACTGTAAAACTAGAAGAAAAGGCAGATAGATATGGACAGAATAGATAAAAATGTCTGGCCTGATTCAGGCAGCCATATGGCAGAAACCCTTGGGCATAAGTTCAAACAAGAGCAAAGCCATATCAGTGCCGCAGTAAAAGACATTATTCAGCGACGTTGTTTTTTATTTCATCATGATTTTCATCGAGAAAAATTCACTTTAAAAGCAGTTTTGTTGGGTGCGATGCTCATTACAGCACATGGTGTGTGGGCCGGTGGGAGTGAAAATAATTGCTATTTTAAGAATGACTATTGTGGTGGTCAGGTTGGACCTGCTGGGCCTGCGGGTGCAGATGGTCAAGATGGAGATAGTGCCTATCAAATTGCTTTAAATAATGGATTTGTAGGAACTGAGCAAGAATGGTTATTAAGCTTGCAAGGAGCGGATGGTATAGATGGTCTTAATGGTAAAGATGGTATCAATGGGGCTGACGGTCTTGATGGACAAAATGGTGCAAGCGCTTATCAAGTTGCTGTCAATAATGGATTTGAAGGTAGTGAAACACAATGGCTTGAAAGTCTACAGGGTGATACTGGAGCTACAGGCGCACAAGGTATCCAAGGTGTGAAAGGTGATACTGGGGCAACAGGCGCAACTGGAGCGCAAGGTGAACAGGGTCTCCAAGGCTTACAGGGCGAACAAGGCATCCAAGGTGTGAAAGGTGATACTGGAGCGACAGGTGCAACTGGGATGCAAGGTGAACAAGGCCTCCAAGGCTTACAGGGTGAACAAGGCATCCAAGGTGTGAAAGGTGACACTGGTGCAACAGGTGCGACTGGGATGCAAGGTGAACAGGGTCTTCAGGGCTTACAGGGCGAACAAGGTATCCAAGGTGTGAAAGGTGATACTGGGGCAACAGGCGCGACTGGGATGCAAGGTGAACAGGGTCTTCAAGGCTTACAGGGTGAACAAGGCATCCAAGGTGTGAAAGGTGATACTGGAACGACAGGTGCAACTGGGATGCAAGGTGAACAGGGTCTCCAAGGCTTACAGGGTGAACAAGGCATCCAAGGTGTGAAAGGTGACACTGGTGCAACAGGTGCGACTGGGATGCAAGGTGTGAAAGGAGATACTGGTACAACAGGCGCAATGGGTTACAGTGCTTACCAAGTTGCGCAAGTAAATGGTTTTGATGGCACAATTACCGAGTGGCTTGCCAGCTTAAAAGGTGATACAGGTAACACGGGTATGACTGGTGCTTCGGGGTTTAGTGCCTATCAAGTTGCTGTTGGGGATGGTTTTGATGGAACTGTAACCCAATGGTTGGCTAGCCTTAAAGGTGTAGATGGCACAAATGGCATAACAAAAGAGGTGATGGATGCAGCGGATACCTACATCCTTAATGAAGCAAAAACCTACGTGAACCAAGTAGGGGAGCAAACTCTCAATCAAGCGAATGCATATACTGATAGTCGTGTAAATGCTTTGAATCGAGACATGCGAAAACTTGAGGATCGAACCTATGCAGCAGTTGCATCAAGTATTGCGATAGCATCTTTACCGCAACCGACAGATGCAGGTTACAATATGTTGAGTGCTGGTGTGGGGACTTGGGAAGGTGAACAAGGCTATGCTTTCGGTCTTAGTGGTGTGACCGAAAACAATAAATATGTGTACAAAGTCGCAGTGACAACCAATAGTGAAGGTGACTTCGGCGCAGGTGCTGCAATTGGTTGGCAATGGAAATAACAATGATTGATCTTGATTTAAGCTAAAAAGCCTCTGCTTATTCAGAGGCTTTTTAATGTCTAAAATACAACTAAGTTCTCCATCATGATGGATATTTCACAACACTAAGCACCAATAAATATACAAATCTTCTTATATTCTCAATTATTAGCCATAAAATTTGATTTAAGATAGCTCATCTAACAAATTGCGGCTGCGCAAATTATAAAAGGTGAAATTATGAAAATGCTTCGTAAGACTTTATGTGCGATGACAGTAGGCGTGGTAGCGCTGGGCCCTGTTATGAGCAGTACAGTATTTGCAGCTTCGGTTGCAGCATCGGAGCAACAAGCGACGACGAGTTTAGTCAAGCAGTTGAGTGGTATTCAAAGTATCAGCTCTAATTTTGAGCAAACCACTAAAGTGACGAATGCATCTAAGGCGCCGAAGAAACAAGGTTTATCTGCTCAGCACATGAATCAGACCTTTAAAGGGGTGATGAAAGTTGAGCGTCCTGGGAGATTCTATTGGGAAACCACCAGTCCTGCGAAACAAACGATTGTAACCTCGGGTAAAACGGTTTGGATTTATGATCCAGATTTACAGCAAGCAGTTCGTCAGACTTTAGATGAACAGGTGGCGAATACACCTGCACTATTATTGTCAGGGAATACCGAGCAAATCCGTAAGTCGTATCGTATTACTCAACCAAATAAGAGCAAAACCTACTATACCTTATATCCAAAGAGTGATGATGGTGCATTTCAAAGCTTGACGATCAGTTTTGGTGCAAAAAGCGCACCAACGCTAATGATCTTGGAAGACTCTTTGGGGCAAACGACTTATGTGCGGTTTAATAACACCAAAGTCAATGCCAGCATTCCAGCTTCAACCTTTAATTTTACACCGCCTAAAGGCACCGACATTATTGATCAATAATGTTGAACAGTCCGTGAAAACCACCTTTGGGTGGTTTTTTTATGGGATGTAGTCCAGTTACATAACGTGGTGGGAATTTTTTCCTGTGCTTTGTATAGTCTTTGATAAATGAATATATGACTGAGGAAAAGTAATGACATCACTTCATAACAATAAAATGCGATCAGTCTTTGCTGTGGTGCTATGTGTGGGTTTACTCAGTGCTTGTCAGCCACAAAATGACAGTGCTGCGGCAAAAAGTGAAGAGACCGCTAAGCCAGCTAAAGTTGCACAGAGCTTACCGCTGATTGAGGCAAAAGTTAGACCATTACCATTGGCGCATTCTATTGCTTGTGATGAAGAAGGTTGTACCCAATACCAGTTGTACAGTTTGGAAACCAATGTTCCGTGGATCAATGAGTATTTTGATGAACGGATGAAAAAAGCCAATCCTGTGGCATTTGAAAAAACCAAGCAGTCAGTAAAGCAGCCAGACGAAAGTATGCTTAGTGAAACTTTGTCGGATGTCCGTTATGTGGCACAGCGTGGCAAATATGCAGATTTTGTTTTGATGGATTATTACTATCCAGCACGTGCAGCGCACGGTATGTATCATAACGAATACATTACTTTAGATTTAGCAACTCGAAAACGGGTTGCACTGAGTGATATTGTGGTGGAGAAGACCGAGTCTAAACTATTAGATGCATTGTATAGTGCCAACAGCATGTGGTTGTCCGAGCATAATATTTCACGCGAGCAATTGAAGCTAACGGACAATTATTATATGAGTGCTAAGGGTATTGTCTTTGTTTATCCCTTATATGAATTAGCCTCTTATGCAGAAGGGATGTCTGAATTGGTTTTACCGTATCCACAAGCCAGCGGCTTAATTAAGTCGGAATATTTACCAAGTTTTGTCGATTATGCCGCTGAGCGAGAAAAAGCGGGTAAAGAAAAGCCATGAAAATTGCTGTAATAAGCCACAGCTAGTGATCGCGTGACTGTATTTTTTGGCTTGAAGCGCTTACACTATAGCCAGTTTTTTTCTTTGCAAAAGATTGGCTATGATCGACCCGAAATTACTCAGAAATAATATTGAGGCTGTAAATTTAGCCTTAGCAAAACGTGGTGTACAACTGAATGTTGAAGAATGGGCATCACTAGAAGCTCGCCGTAAAGAGATTCAATCCAAAACTGAATCTCTTCAGGCAGAACGTAATTCGGGTGCAAAACAAGTTGGCCAAATTAAGAAAGCTGGTGGCGATGCATCTGAAATTATGGCGCGCATGTCAGCAATTGGTGATGAAATCAAAGCGGCGGAAGTGGCTTTGTCTGAATTACAAGCTGAACTTGAAGCGAAATCACTTAGCATTCCAAACTTGCCAGATGAGTCTGTTCCAGAAGGAAAAGACGAAAGTGATAACGTGGAAATCCTCACATGGGGTACGCCACGTACGTTTGACTTCGAAATTAAAGATCACACTGACTTAGGTGAGTGGATGGGCGGTCTTGAGTTTGAAACAGCGACCAAATTGACAGGTTCTCGTTTCAGTGTGCTTAAAGGGCCACTTGCACGTCTACAACGTGCGATTACCCAGTTTATGTTGAATACGCATACCTTGGAAAATGGTTATACCGAAGCGTATGTGCCGTATTTAGTCAATGCTGACTCACTCCGTGGTACAGGCCAATTGCCTAAATTTGAAGAAGATTTGTTCAAATTACAAGGTGAAAAAGAGTATTACCTCATTCCAACTGCGGAAGTGCCTGTAACTAACTTCGTGCGTGATGAAATCATTGATGCAGATCGTTTACCACTGAAATATGCAGCACATACCCCATGTTTCCGTAGTGAAGCGGGTTCGTATGGGCGTGATACACGTGGTTTGATTCGTCAGCACCAATTCGACAAAGTAGAAATGGTGCAAATTGTTAAACCTGAAGACTCAATGCAAGCACTTGAAGAGCTTACAGGTCATGCTGAAGGGATCTTGAAAGCACTAGGTTTGCCATACCGTAAGATCATTCTTTGTGGTGGTGATATGGGCTTTGGTGCAACTAAAACTTACGATCTTGAAGTTTGGGTGCCAAGCCAAAATACGTATCGCGAAATTTCTTCATGTTCAAACATGGGTGACTTCCAAGCGCGTCGTATGAAAGCACGCTATCGTGCAGACCAAAAGAAAACTGAGTTTGTCCATACGCTGAATGGTTCAGGTTTGGCTGTGGGTCGTACTTTACTTGCGGTCATGGAAAACTACCAACGTGCTGATGGTTCGATTGAAATTCCGACCGTGCTTCGTCCATATATGGGCGGTGCTGAGTACATTGACTAATAAAGTCGATGTACTGCACCATTTTGTGCACAATAATTGCTTTAAGACAGTCAGATAAAACTCATTGAGGTCGTGTGTGGATATTTTTCCAATCTCTTTAAAGTTGCAGCAGCAACCTTGTCTGATTGTCGGTGGTGGGCATATTGCTTACCGTAAGGCAGTGTTGTTACATAAAGCAGGCGCGGTGATTCATATCATCGCTCCTGCTATTGATGCAAATTTATTGCAACTGGTTGAAGAAAGCCAAGGGCAATATATCCAAGCGCTATATCCTGCGCAGATTCAACTCAATGACTATCGTTTAGTGATTGCTGCAACAGATGATTATGCGGTGAATACTCAAGTCTTTGAGGACTGTGAAGCGCTAAAAATACTGGTCAACAGTGTTGATGATCCACCGCATTGTCGTTTTATGGTTCCAGCCATTGTCGATCGTTCCCCTTTGGTGATTTCAGTTGCCAGCAATGGGACATCTCCTGTTTTATCTCGCCAAATTCGTACCCAGCTTGAAACCAGTATTCCACATGGGATGGGCAAGTTGGCTGAGTTTTCAGGAAAATGGCGTGCAGCGGTGAAAGCGAAAATTTCCAGTCCTGATGAGCGCCGTGTTTTTTGGGAAGACTTATATGCAAGTCCGCTGAAAGAACAGGTTTTTCATGACAACCTTGCTGAAGCAGACCGTTTAATCGAACAAGCGTTGGCAGAGTGGAAAACACCAAAAGGTGAGGTGTATTTGGTGGGTGCAGGTCCTGGCGATCCTGAGCTGCTGACCCTCAAGGCTTTGCGTTTGATGCAACAAGCTGATGTGGTGATCTATGATCGTTTGGTTTCCCCTGCGATTATGGAACTTTGCCGCCGTGATGCAACTAAGATTTATGTGGGTAAAGCGCGATCTAACCATGCTGTGCCACAAGAAGGTATCAATGCCTTGTTGGTGGAATATGCTTCGAAAGGTCAGCGTGTTTGTCGTTTAAAAGGTGGTGATCCATTTATTTTTGGGCGTGGTGGCGAAGAAATTCAAGAACTTTTTGCCTCGGGTGTACCATTTCAAGTGGTTCCAGGGATTACCGCAGCTTCAGGCTGTTCCGCTTATGCAGGCATTCCACTTACCCATCGTGATTATGCACAAAGCGTACGTTTCCTTACGGGGCACTTAAAAGAGGGTTCACCTGAATTACCGTGGGATGAGTTGGTTTATCAAAATCAAACACTTGTATTGTACATGGGCTTGGTTGGTTTAGAAAAAATTTGTGAAAAACTGATTGCGCATGGTCAACGCCCAGACATGCCAGTTGCGTTGATCTCGAAAGGAACAACGCCTGAGCAAAAAGTCGTAGTAGGTACTTTGGCCGATATTGCATCTAAAGTTGAAGAGCATCATATTCAAGCACCTACATTGACCATCATTGGCGATGTAGTGAGTTTGCGTGAACAATTACAATGGCAAGATTAACTTTTGCCAAATTGAAAAAGTAGAGAAAAGCTGTGATCCATGTTGTTTTATACGAGCCTGAAATTCCTGCAAACACAGGAAATATCATTCGTTTATGTGCTAATACTGGAGCGCAGCTACATTTGGTAAAACCATTGGGCTTTGAACTAGATGATAAAAAGCTCAAACGTGCGGGTTTGGACTATCACGAGTGGGCACGCATGCAAATTTGGGAAACATTCGATGAGTGTTTAGCAGATTTAGCAAAAAGAGGGGTTGATATCAATGCGATTTATCCTTTAACCACGAAAGGAACAGAAACGCCACATACTTCGGATTTGAATCGACCCGTGGCTTTACTCATGGGGCCTGAGACACGTGGTCTGCCTGAACAGGTTCGTATGTTATTTCCACGAGAGCATTGGATTCGTCTACCTATGGCTGAAAACTCGCGTAGTTTGAATTTATCCAATGCGACCGCCGTGATTGTGTATGAAGCATGGCGTCAGCAGGGTTTCAAGCCTTTAGCCTAATCAAATTGCTGTGACAGAGCCTGCTTAAGCAGGCTCTGTTTTTTCTAGCTTTTGATCGAATCCCGCTCTGGATTTTAAAACTTTAAGCATATTAGCTTCGACCCAATCTTTCATTTGATAGGCATTTTGAGCAAAGTCTTTGCCAATCTCAGTTAAGGCATACTCCACTCGTATCACGTTATCTTCATGAATGGTTCGCGTCAGAAAACCATCGCGCTCTAATATCTTCAATTTTTGCGAAAGCACTTTAGGTGAAATACCTAAAACGTTTTTCTTGAGCTCATTAAAGTGCTGCGATTCTTGATCCAACGTATATACAATCAATAAAATCCACTTGTCTGCAAATTTTTCAAAAAAAAGACGAGCAGGGCAGTCTGGATGAAAAATATTAAATTTCATGGGTTTATTCATCTGTAAATATGTTCCTTTTACGTTCTATCTTCATCTGAAACAGTGAATTTGACCAGTTACCAAGTGGTAACTAATTGATACTAGGTTTCATAAGTGTATCATGAATACAGACTTAATGCAGCGTTGTCATTAGACGATGCTTTCGCAAGATACTGGCTAATTGGATGGATCATAGGATGAATGTTTCAGAGGCGGTTGTTTTTATTACGGGTGGAAATCGTGGCTTGGGACTAGCCATCGCTCGGGGAGCTCGTCATCAGGGCGCTAAAAAAATTTATGTAGGGATGCGTCAGATCGGTAGTTTTCACGAAGAAGGGTTAATCCCGATTCAACTCGATGTGAATGATGAGGGATCTATACAGCAGGCTGCCGAACAATGTGCAGATACCACGATTCTTGTGAATAATGCAGGCATTGCACTTTTGAATGAGCATCCTGTTGACGCCAATATCATTACAACTACGCAAAAGATTTTGGAAACTAATTTATTGGGTTTGATGCGAGTGACCCAAATTTTTGCTCCAATCTTGCAAAAGAGCCAACAGGCTTATGTGGTCAACATTCTCTCAGATGTGTCATGGGAGCCAAGCACTGTTTTGACTAGTTATGCTATTTCCAAAGCAGCAGCATGGTCCTATACCAACTCAAGTCGCCAGTGGTTGTCTCAATTTAATATTCAGGTGATGGGCGTACATGTGGGTTTTATTGATACCGATCTGACTCGTTCATTACCTATTCCGAAGATTGCACCGGAAACAGTGGCTCAAGAAATTTTCCACGGCATCCAGCAAAATGCTTATGAGGTGTTGGTTGGGGAAAAGACTCAACAGCTTAAACAAGGTTTAAGTGCTGAAGTGGCAAGTTATGTGAAACTTAAGCCTGATCAGGCAAGCGTTTAAAATATTACATATGATTTATTTTTAATGGTTTACATGGTGCGATGTCACAATTGATTGGCCCATGCAAATGATGTGGTTTAAAAGAGGAAACTAAAATGTCGAAAATTTCTGTTGTTTATTTTTCAGGTTATGGTCATACCAAAGTGATTGCTCAAACGTTTGCGCAAGAAATTGGTGCAAATCTGGTAGAGATTGATCCAAATGGAGACATTCAGGAGCAAGATTGGCTGACACTGGATCAATCTGATGCAATTGTATTTGGTGCACCGACTTATATGGGCACTGCACCGTGGCAGTTTAAAAAGTTTGCTGATGCATCTTCAAAGAAATGGTTTACCCGCGCATGGCAAGATAAGATTTTTGGTGGATTTACCAATAGTGCAAGCCTCAATGGGGATAAGCAAGTGACCTTAATCCAATTGCAAACACTTGCGTCGCAGCATGGTGGTATTTGGGTGAGCTTGGGTTTATTGCCAGCCAACAGCAAAGCTGCAACCCGTCAAGATGTGAATAACTTGGGTGGTTCTGTCGGCTTATTGGTGCAAACGCCTTCAGATGCAAGTGTGGATGAGATCCCAGCAGGGGATTTAGAGACTGCAAAAGTTTATGCACAACGCATTGCCAAAATTACTCAACAATTTAAGGGTTAGTTTTTTAGCTATATCCTTAAAAAGAAAAAGACGCACTTGGCGTCTTTTTCTTTTCTGAATGAGAGATTATGGATGATCATCAAATTCATTATGTTGTGGTGCTGGTTGCTTAAAGCCTTTGGTTTTATAACCTAAGTATAAAATACCAAACATTGCCCACCACAAACCGAATTTCAATGCAGTTTCTTCAATCTCTAACCACATGGCAAAGATACTGAGGAATCCACACATTGGAATGACCACAAAGCTCAAGATATCTTTAATATTCTTTGTGCGACCATCACGCAGAGCATAACGCGAAATCACGGATAAGTTTACAAAGGTAAATGCCGTTAAAGCCCCGAAACTGATCATCGAAATGACGATGTCCAAGTCCATGAAGCCCGCGGTTAATGCCACAGCACCTACAATGAGAATGTTATAAGATGGTGTGAAGCTTTTCGGACTAATATGACCAAAAATCTTCTTGTTAATCACGCCATCACGGCCCATTACATACATTAAACGTGAAACGCCTGCATGTGCCGAAATACCTGATGCCATAACAGTCACAATTGCGAAGTACAACACCACCGTTTTAAACGCCACGCCACCAACGGCTTGTAAAATGTCAGGCTGTGTTGCAGCAACATCTTCAAAGTACGTCTTAGGATCGTTCGGGAAGTAAATCTGCATGAAGTAGGTGCTGATAATAAAGATCACACCTGCAAAGAGTGCTGTTAAGAAAATCGCTTTAGGTAGAGTTTTCTCGGTATCTTTTGTTTCTTCTGCAAGTGAGCTAAGTGAGTCGAAACCAGTGAATGAGAAGCACAGTAAAGTCGCACCAGTAATTAGAGGACCCAGTGTAGTAAGTTCATTCCAAAATGGCTCTAAGCTCCATAACTGATATTTCGCATTGACCAAAGTACCATCAGCATTGACGCCACTTGCAAGTAAGCTGTAAACCATCCAGGTAAAGTATGCGATAACGGCTAACTGTACCAAAACGATTAAGCCATTAAAGTTTGCAACGAAGCGTGCACCGCGTAAGTTGACCGCCGTCATAAATGCAGTTAAGCCTACTACCCAAACCCAATGGTTTACATCAGGGAATAAGGCTTCTAGGTAAATCACAGCAAGAATGATGTTGACCATTGGAGACAATAAATAGTCTAACCATGATGACCAACCCACCATAAATCCAACATTTGGATGGATGGACTTTTGTGCATAGGTGTAGGCTGAACCCGAGGAAGGGTAGCGACGAATCATGTGACCATAACTGATCGACGTGAATAAAATTGCGATTAAAGCAATGATGTATGACGTCGGCACATGATAATGACTTTCTTCTGATACTAAACCGAAAGTATCAAATAATGTCATTGGTTGAATATAAGCTAAACCAATAATAATGATGTGCCAGAGACCTAGCGTTTTTTGCAGTTTAGCTGCCGATTGAGTCCCAGAAATATTAGTCAACGGCGTTATCCTCTTTATCGTTGATCAAGGATCAGTCATGTTTATAAGGATCGTTTGAGACGAACGATCCCCCCTATGTTTAATTTCAAAAGTGCGCCAATCTACATTAATTTGGCATCTTTTGTCAGTAACTTTTTCAGATTTTTTAGCAGTTTTTATGCCAATAAGTCTATGCATAGCATTATTCCTTATGGCAAATAAAAGCCCGATGTTTAAAAAAGCATCAGGCTAAGATTGTCGCTATATTGGCTGATTTTATGCCAATTACCAAGCTTTTTCTAAAATTGCTTTTAAATCTTTTAAGCTGGCTTCTTTCGGGTTGTAAATAATTGAACCATCGTTGAGGGCTTTTTCTGCGACCTCATCGAGTTGTTCTAAGGTCACTTTTCCTGTTTCACTCAACGTACGCGGTAATTTGGTTAATGTGAATAAGCGATCACGCATCGTGAGTAATGTACTAATGGCTTTGTCTGCACGTAAGTGAGCAGGAGTCTGCGCATAGATATCTGGCCCTGCAAGCGGTAATAGGAGGTCTGCAATCTTGTCTCCATTCACTTCTTTATTAAACTCAAGCACATAAGGAAGGAACAGGTTCATACATAGTCCATGCGGTAAGTGGGCAACTGCACCTAAAGCATGGCCTAGAGAGTGAACGAGACCGACCATTGAGTTTGAAAATGCAATACCTGCCATGGTCGAGGCTTGAGCTAATTCTAAGCGGCCATTAGCATCGCTTGGATTATCCAGCACATTAAATAAGTGATTGCTGACTTTCTTAATTGCAGCCGTAGCATAGGCATCTGAAATTGGATTATGTGCCATACATGTATAGGCTTCGACAGCATGGGTCATGGCATCCATTGCGGTCATCGCGGTTAGGTGTGGTGGCAAGGTTTGGGTCATGCGTGGATCAAGAATCGCAGCATGTGGCATTAAATAGTACGATGCGAAAGGTAGTTTGACATTTTTCTCTGGATCAGACACCACCGCGACCATGGTAACTTCAGAACCTGTGCCTGACGTGGTTGGAATCACAAAAAAGGGTTTAAGTGGCTTAGGTAAGTTGTGTGCCCCAGAGTATTTGAGTAAATCATCGCCACCTTCAGACACCAAAATATTGGTGGCTTTAGAGGTATCAATCACTGAACCCCCACCTACAGCAATAATGGCATCACACTGGTGTTCACGGTATAAATTGGCCGCTTTACGTACTGTCTCTAAGCTTGAATCGGGTGGAACATCATCAAAAATTGCGCCAATCACTGCATCGGTAGATTCAAAAGCTGCTTCAATCGGTGCCAGTAAATTGTTGGCACGTACGCCTTTGTCAGTAATGATTAAAGGTCGGGTTGCCCCTAATGTTGCCAGTTCAAACGGAATGTGTTCCAAAGCAGCATGACCAGCGATCACTTTTACAGGACAAAAAAATTCGTAATAAGGCTTCGCCATGTTATGCACTCCGTTTTAAATATGATTGGGCTACTTTGAGGTAAATATTTGCAGC
Source organism: Acinetobacter sp. WCHAc060042 (assembly GCF_003231195.1). Taxonomy (NCBI): domain Bacteria; kingdom Pseudomonadati; phylum Pseudomonadota; class Gammaproteobacteria; order Moraxellales; family Moraxellaceae; genus Acinetobacter; species Acinetobacter sp. WCHAc060042. The sequence continues at coordinate 77,287 of NZ_QKVN01000008.1, read as the reverse complement.
GCCTGTGAGTTTTTCTTTTAAGCTCAGTTCTGTTGGGTATTCTTTGACTGCAAGTTCTGCAACCATTTTTGGCAAAATCAAGGATTCCATTTTATTTAGACAGCGGACGAGGCGAATTGCATAAGAAATATCGCCATCTGCGATCATACGATCATGGGCAAATGCTTGTGCTGTACTTTCTTGAAATGAAAATACTAAAAAGGCATGACTTAAATGTTTAAACGTAATCGTTAAATCTGCTTTTAGACTGCCAGGTGTCAGCAGTTCAAGTTGATGGTCTTCGGTCACTTTGGCTAAAAAAGCAGGCCCATTTGGAAAAACATTCATAGATAGAGTGAAATTGGCTGGAAATTTTGCAACTTCTTGCTGAATTTCACTATCGACTTGGCTGGCCATGACCAATCCTCGGCCAATCACATCCATCATAAGTTTGACATAGGTTAATTGCAGAGCGGGTTTCACTGAATTGAGGTTAATCACTCGCTGTCCTTTCTAAAAATAATTATTAGTTTAGAGTAAATACTCTAATTTATTTTTCCATGAAAAGCAAAGCCTTTATACATGCTGTACTTGAATATCTTTAAAGTAACCGCTGTGCTTTAAAGTTTCAATAATATCGGCACATAAGTTTTCAAAACGTGGGTAGTCGGTTTTGAGATCTGAGATACGCACCATTTCCAAACCTGCATAACCACATGGATTGATGGTCTGAAATCCGAACAAATCGCAGTCAATATTTAAGGATAAACCGTGATAACTACGGCCTTTACGTATTTTAAAACCTAGTGAGCCAATTTTACGTCCATCAACGTAGACGCCAGGTGCATCAGCTTTGGCGTAGGCTTCAATCTCATATTTTTTGAGTAACTCAATCATTAAGTTTTCAGCATAAGATACTAAAGTACGGACGTTCCAGCCAAGACGGTTGAGGTCAAACATAAAATAGGCAACCAATTGACCGGGGCCATGCCATGTCACTTGACCACCACGGTCGGATTGAACAACAGGGATGTTGCTGTTCATCAAAATATGTTCAGGTTTTCCTGCTTGACCTTGGGTGAGAACATCATGATGTTGCAGTATCCAAAGTTCATCAGGCGTATCCACATCACGTTGTTCAGTCAATGTCTTCATTTCAATAAAGCGGTCAGCATAGGGAGTTAGGCCATCAAACTGACGAATAATGAGTTGTGGTTTGAGAACGACATCTGACGACACGGCACTTGCGTCCTTATAAAACAAAAAGTATGGGTTAAATTATAAAGAAAAGATCAATAGTGTAGGGGGATTTCTTTAGTGAATAAGTTGAATTCTTGAGATTAAAATATAGGCACAAAAAAAACACGCTCGTAAGCGTGTCTCATTGATACATCATTTGAATTACAGTGCAGTCTTAATTAACGGACAAGCTGCAAGATCTGCATATAACTGATGCACTTGTTCTAACTCTTCAAAACGCAATTGTGCAGTCAAAGAGTGATATTTACCAGTACGTGATGGCTGAGTTTGAACCGATTCAGCATCAAACTCTGGAAAATGTTTTACTAAAATTTCAACTACAGCAACACGTAAGTCATCGCCAGCAAGGCCAATGAGTTTAATTGGGTAGTCCATAGGAAATACCCAAAGATGTTCTTGTAATTCACGAGATGGTGTGCGGTCTAACATAGTCATGAGCGTCAGTCCCCCCTTTATTTCAAACGCCTGCGAAAGTGCAGGCGTTAGGTGTTGCGCTTAAAGACTTAATGGAGACAATTGATAAAATTTCAAGTCTCCATCGCGTCCATATAAATTAGTCGTTTTCCAAGAATGAACGTAAGTGTTCTGAGCGAGAAGGGTGGCGAAGCTTACGTAATGCTTTCGCTTCAATCTGACGGATACGCTCACGCGTTACATCAAACTGTTTACCTACTTCTTCTAAAGTATGGTCGGTTGGCATGTCGATACCAAAACGCATTTTTAGAACTTTCGCTTCACGTTCAGTCAAGTTTTCAAGTACTTCACGTGTCGCTTCTTTTAAGCCTTCAGACGTTGCAGCATCGACAGGTGAAGTGATGTTTGAGTCCTCAATGAAGTCACCCAAATGCGAATCTTCATCATCGCCAATCGGTGTTTCCATTGAAATCGGTTCTTTGGCAATTTTCAGCACTTTACGCACTTTAACTTCGTCCATTTCCAGACGTTCACCGAGTTCTTCAGGTGTTGGTTCACGGCCCATTTCTTGTAGAAGTTGGCGTGATACACGGTTGATCTTGTTAATGGTTTCGATCATGTGTACTGGAATACGAATGGTACGCGCTTGGTCGGCAATCGAACGAGTAATGGCCTGACGAATCCACCACGTTGCATAAGTCGAGAACTTATAACCACGACGGTATTCAAACTTGTCTACCGCTTTCATCAAACCGATGTTACCTTCTTGGATCAAGTCCAAGAATTGTAAGCCACGGTTGGTATATTTTTTCGCAATCGAAATTACCAAACGTAAGTTCGCTTCTACCATTTCTTTTTTCGCGCGGCGTGCTTTTGCTTCGCCTACAGCCATACGTTTTGAAATGTCTTTGATGCCTTTAACATCAAGGCCCAAATCTTTTTCAATGTCTGCAATTTTTTGTTGGAACGCTAAAACATCTGGACGTACTTTTTCAAGATAGCCTTTTTGATCTGGCGACGCTTTCGCAATTTGTTCATCCAACCAAGCAAAGTTTGATTCTTGACCTGGGAAAGATGTGCGGAATTGCGTGCGATCCATACGACCACGGCGAACTGCATAGCGCATTACTTCACGTTCAGAGGTACGAATTTGTTCATGCGTACCACGAATCATTTCTGAAATGATGTCAAATAAACGAGGTGTAAATTTGAACATCATAAACACAGTTGCTAGTGCTTCTAATGCATCTTCAGCTGGTTTGCTTGAACGACCGTGCTTTTCGATTACCGCTTGGGTATTTTTCCAAGCGGCTGCCAATTCGTCAAAACGAACTTTTGCAATTTCAGGATCTGGGCCAGACTCGCCTTCAGAATCATCATCACCTTCAGACTCTTCTTCTTCCTCGTCATCATCCAGTTTCACATCTTTGGTTGATTTGCTCGAAGACTCTTCTTCGTCATCAATCTCAGACTCTTCTTCGAGGACTTCTGGAATGTCTTCATCTGTTTCTGGATCTAAATAACCAGAAAGGATGTCTGCAAGGCGACGTTCGCCTGCTTCATAATCTTTGTATTCTTGTAATACCACTTCAACCGCATTCGGCCAGTAAGCAATCGAATGAAGAACGTCGCGAATGCCTTCTTCAATACGTTTAGCAATGCTGATTTCGCCTTCACGCGTTAACAGTTCAACTGTACCCATTTCACGCATATACATGCGGACTGGATCTGTAGTACGACCAGGTTCATTTTCTACAGAAGCGAGAACAGCTGCGGCTTCTTCTTCAGCAACTTCATCGGCAGCTTCATTACCACCTTCAAACATTGCATCGTCAGATTCAGGTGCACGCTCATGCACAGGAATACCCACGTCTTGAAGCATTTGAATAATGTCTTCAATCTGTTCGCTTTCAGTAATCGAGTCTGGGAGATGATCGTTAACCTCAGCGTAAGTTAGGTAACCTTGCTCTTTGCCTCGGCTAATCAGAGCCGCTACTTGCGAAGTAGGGGAAGTCATATCGCTCATCTTTGCTTACTCTTTGTTGAATCTGTGGCAGTGGAAAACCGTGCATTTTAGCACAATTTGCTTCATAAATTTAGCTGTCAATAGCTGTCTATTTCATCAGGATAATTCAGCAAAAGTGCGACCTGATAAAATATTAAAATATAAATTCAGTAATTTAGATGGGGGTGAAATTGTTGTTTTCAAGTTCATCCCTCACGCGCTTAAGTTTAAAACCCAAATATGAAATAAAGGATATTTGGCGTTTATTCGGCACAAACAAGCCGTAAAACTAAACAGACGCAAGGTGGATTATATCATGCCATAAAAATTGCTTAAAAATAAAGAGCAAAAATCGAATTAATTGCTCTAAATGCAAATAAAACTTGACAAGGTTCTGTAACCCATATAAATAGCGCCTAAGACCCTTCACATTTTTTCACTATGAGGTAGTTTTAGTGTCTTCTACAGATTTTGAACTAGATGATAACTACGCTGATGATGATGTTAATTTTGATGAGTCATCAAGTAAAATTAGTGCGAAAGAATCATTAGAAAAACGTCGCCTGATTGATGACCTTCTTGCACAGCGCCGTTTGGAACGTGAGCTTAAAGATTTTGATTACGACATCGACGATGACGACGATTTTGACGACGAAGAAGACTAAAATCAGATGTAGCATCGTGTCTGAAAATGCTATGCTAATGCCCTAATCAGTTTCTGAATTTGGATTTGAAATGAGTGCTTTAGATTTAGACTTATTGAGTGAATATCTAGATGGTGACCAAAATGAGTATGGTCTAGATTTTGCAGCGACTCATGGTTTTTTGTGTGCAATTGCAGTTGGTCCTACTTTTGCAAAATGGTTGGATGAACTTTTTGATAATAATCAAAAGAAAGTGCCTGCCGAGATCATCGTGCAAGTGAAAGCTTGGCTTGAGTCTATTCGTCAAAACCTTGCCAATGAAGAGGGAATTGAGTTTCCTTTTGAAATTGAAGAAGCAGATGTAGAATCAAGCTTGGGCGACTGGAGCGTTGGTTTTGTTGATGCAATGTTTTTAAACGAAGATGCTTGGTTCACGCCTGAGTTTGAAGAACAGCTGGTCGATCTTACCTTACCAATTATGGTGTTTAGTGGGATTGATGAAGAAGACCCGCAGATGGAAACCTTCCGTCGTAACGGTCAGTTAATGGATGAACTTGCAGAAGAAATTCCAGAGAACTTAAATGAACTTTATTTGATGTATCACACACCAAATTAAGCTAAACATTTATTTTATATTTAACTCGGGTAGCGAGCGCTTTGTTGTGCTATCCGAGATTCGCCATGTATGCAACCAAGTCCTCCACAACCACGCGAACACGCGTTGGTAGTAATTTTTGTGATGGCCATATTGCATAAATATCACGAACAGGTGTTTGCCACTCAGGTAACACTTTTATCAAGCGTCCTGACACTATTTCCGCTTTACACACATTTTCTGGTAAATAGCACAAGCCTAAGCCATGTAAGGCTAATTCTGTACAAATCTGCATTTCATTTGTAATCTGCGCTCTAAAATTTTCTAATTTGAACTCTATTTGTTCATGATTACGTTGTAATTTTATAATGGATAATGGTTGCGCGATGATCCAGTTGTGAATTTTTAAATCGTTCGGATGATAAATATTTGGGGCTTGAGCAAGATATTGCGGTGAGGCCACAATCATCGTTTGAAGACTACAAATATATTTTTGAATATACGAAGTATCTTGCTGTTGACCGATTCGTAAAGCTAAATCTGCCCCCGTACTTAAAAGATGATCTTTTTTGTTGTCTAAACAAATTTCTAAGCGGATATCTGGGTATTTATGTAAAAAACTCGCCCAGAAAGCTTTAAGAATTGTATTGGCGAGATTGATTGGTGCTAATAATTTTACTTGACCAATAGGGTCTAAAATATGATGGCTTAGTTCTTGAGTCGCTTGCTGCAAACTAGAAATAAGGGGTTGGCATCTTTCGTAATAGCTTTGTCCCTCATGGGTAAGTTGAATACCTCGTGTTGTGCGGTGCAGTAGTTTACATCCTAATGTTTTTTCGAGCTGTTGTAGGCGTCGGGTTAATGTTGCTGTTGGAATAGACTGATTTTTAGCGGCTTGACTCAAGCTGCCTGCTGCAACGATAGCAATAAAGAGTGAAAGATCATCAAGCATTTCATTTTTGGAATTAATGTTTTAATTTATAGCAATTCTATCAAATATGAAATTAAGTCACAATTTCTCAGTCGTTGATTGAGGAAAAAAATATGACACTCAGATTTCGCTTGCTTAATACAGCTTTAATGTCAATGCTATTGTCTTTCTTGATGACATTATGGGTGACTTGGCTAAATTTAGGCTTCATTACCGACTTTATCCAACATTGGTTACATGCATGGTTAATGGCTTGGCCTGCTGCTTTCATTTGTGTAATGCTTTTAGCACGGCCTGTATTGTTAATCAGCCAAAAGGTTTTGGGTGTACAAAAGTAGTCTAAAAATGGACATGCTCAAGTTTTATTTCGATAGGTTATGTCCATTATTCAGCCTAATGGTTATGTTTTTGATCATAAAATGTTGCATACCATCCATAAGCAATATGGAAAATAGCACCATGAATCGCGACCATACACAACATCACTACTGCTGTGAGTCCGATGCCAGCATTATCGACAGATTTCATAATGGCTTCAGCATTGGGATTCATCACAACTAAGAATAGGACAAAAAAACTGCCAATGATAATGGCAACAGCACTTGAGCCCCACACCAGCTGAATCTTTTCATGATTACTTGGAACGCGTTTTTCTTTTTTAACGAAGTGTCCCACAGTGATCAAAGCACAGGCTACTAAGGTTGGAATTAAGGTAAAACCACCAAGGTTTAAACCAAAGATGAGTACTGTGATTAAGAGTACTAAAGCAATGCTATATACTGCGGCGAAGTGCAGTAAGTAGTGTTTCATGTATTTCCCCAAAAATAAAAAATTAACTGCGAGTTTTGCGTAAATGTTTGCGGTATAGAATCCATGAAATAAGCACAGCAACAATGGTAATAATCACATAACCGACTTTACTAAAAATTTGATGCATCAATGCTTGGTTTTCACCAAAGTAATAACCGACTGTTGCTAAAAATGTTGTCCAGATAATCGTACCGAGTCCACTATAAAACATGAACTTCCAAAAGGGCATACGGCTCATCCCTGCGGGTATACTGATCAGTGAACGTAACGCAGGAATCATCCGACCAAAGAACACAATACGGTGTCCATATTGTTCAAACCAGTCTAAAGATTTTTTGACATCGCTGGATTTAATAAATAAGTATTTTCCATAGCGGTCAACCCATCTAAAGATGCTGTCTTGTTTAAACTGATAACCAACCCAATACAGTAGAGCTGCTGCAAGCAATGAACCGATACATCCTGCAATAATGACCCCAGTTAAAATGAGCTGCCCCTGAGATGCTGAGTAACCTGCAGAGGGTATAATGATCTCGGATGGGATGGGCGGGAAGACATTATCAAGGAACATGAGTAGGGCAATTCCGACATAGCCCAATTGTTCCATGATAGCGATGATCCACTCGGTGAGATTCATAAAATGTGTGAAAAATAAATGCGATAAGTTATCTTAAGGACTTATCGCATGTGGGTAAAGATTTGCAATGTATTGTTTTGCTATTCATCAAAACGCGTATGTGTCAGGGTGTGAATATATACTTTGCGTAAAGTGTAAGCGAATACAATCGGAATAAGAATGAGTAGTCCATAATTGAAGATCGTTGAGTCTAAGTGATAGCCAATCCCAAGTGAGATACTTGAACCAATCAACATGCCCAAAACCACAATAAACAAATGTGTACGTTGTTCAAGCTTGGCTTTAATCTGATTGAAACTGGTATGGTGATATTGTTCAATACGGTTGGCTGCAGCATTACGAATTAGATCGCGATGGCGCGAAAGGATCATTTTATGCATAGCAATTATCCTATGTTTCGTCGTTTAGGAACGTCATTTTTATTGTTATGTGGAGACTTTTAGTACACCACTTTAGGTTATTATTTGTACAGTATGAATTAGATTTATCAGAACGCCATGACAAAATTGTTAAATAATTTTAAAAACGTGAACTATATAAAAAAATAAGCCCTCAAACGAGGGCTTATTTGGATAAAGCGAGCAAATGATCAAAGGCGTTTACGTTTTGCTGCTGCAATTTGTGACTGGCGCATACGGAAGCCTTCTTTTTGTTTTTCGGTGGTTTTATCAATGCAGTATTTGCATGATACGCCGTGTTCATAACTGGTTTCTTCAGCTTCTACTGGAAGAAGTGGCCAACCACAAGCATGGCATTTAATGTTTAAACCTTCTTCGACACCATGTGTGACAGCTGTACGACCATCAAATACGAAACATTCACCTTCCCACATGCTTTCCTCAGCAGGGGTTTCTTCTAAGTACTTTAAGATCCCGCCTTTAAGATGGTAAACCTTGTTGAAACCTTCTTGAAGAAGTAATGATGTAGATTTTTCACAGCGGATACCGCCTGTACAGAACATCGCAATTTTTTTATCTTTATGCTGTTCTAAGTTTTGTTTTACATAATCAGGGAATTCGCGGAAGGTTTCCGTTTTCGGGTCAATGGCACCTTTGAACGTTCCTGCTTTATATTCATAGTCATTACGGGTATCGACCAAAATGACATCATCGCGTGCAATCAGTTCATTCCACTCTTTCGGATCAAGGTAGTGACCGACTAAATCGCGTGGTTTAACTTCCACACCTAAAGTGACGATTTCTTTTTTAAGTTTGATTTTCATCTTACGAAATGGTTTGTCTGCACTGTCAGACTCTTTGTATTCCATATCGTTGAAACCTTCATTTAGAAGGAATTGATGAATAGTGTTAATCGAAGCGCGATCACCAGCAACCGTACCGTTAATACCTTCGCCAGCAACAATTAGAGTACCACATAGGTTGATGGTTTTTACCAAGTCTAAAAGACGTTGTTGCAGATCAGCAGGATCTTGAACTTCTTTGAATTGATAAAGTGCGGCAACAACCCAACCAGTCGTCGCTTGCTGTTCTACAGGTGCAAGCTGTTCTACAGTAGCGTTCATGGAGTACTCCAATGTATTTTGATAGATAATTTTAAGGCCCACATTTTACATGGAATTCAATCAAGATGCGAGATAAGTAAACATTTTAAATGGCTTCTCAAGTTGTAGGTGAGCGTGTATATTCAGTTGCCGAAGACAAAATCTATTTTGTTTTGGTAGATTGCTTATTAGGAGTATGTTTTGAGTACAGATCGTCGAATTGCCTCTTTGACCCCATGTGCAGGGCGTTGTTCAACGGTATTTGGTGATTCTGTGTGTCGTGGCTGCCGTCGTTTTAATCATGAGGTAATTCAGTGGAATACCTACACTTCGGAGCAGCATAGTTCAGTTTGGCAACGCTTAGATGCACAACTAGATCAAATTTTAGTACCGATGTTGCCATTTGCAGATGTACAGCAGGTCGAAGCTTTTGTTTTATCCAAACGTGTTCGTTTGCGTCCCGATGCATCAAAAGGACGTAAGCTTTATCATGCTTTGAAAGTGTGTGAAAAGAATAAGAGTTTTACAGAAGAGAGTGGTTTAGGTATTCAGGCACAGCAAGTGAAACCACTTTGGCAAGAATTTGAACGCCGTGTTCTTGCCCTTGCGACAGCCAGTTATGATTTGGCTTTTTTACGCGCTGATGCCATTCGGCAACATCTCATCCATACCGAAGAGGACGAATAAGTCCTCTTTGTTTTTGTATAAAAAAGAATACTCATGTCACTGAAATAGAGTATGTGAGCGTGGGCTGGGGGAAAGGGTTTTTAGATGGTAAATGTATTTGAACTCATGCTGTACTGTATGGCTGTGGTGGTCATGATTGCAACACCTGGCCCAGTGATGTTACTGGTTGCCAGTGCGGGTCTAAAAGGTGGATATAAACAAGCCTTAAAAACCATTTTTGGGACGAACTTAGCCTCTTTAGTCCTTATTGTTTTGTCAGTGCTGATTTTAAAAGGCTTTTTAAATATTGCAGAGCATTGGCTAAATGCCATTAAAGTTTTAGGCTGCTTATATATTGCCTATTTAGGCTTTCAAATTTTAAAAGAAGCTGTTGCGCAAGAACCTGATACTACACCTGTGCAGTTAACTGCGGTACAGGGAGGTTTTAAGCAAGGTTTCTTGGTGGGTATTTCCAATCCGAAAGATATTATTTTCTTTGCTTCATTTTTCCCACAGTTCATCGGGGTTACCAGCGATGTCGATGTCAGCCTTGTACTATTGACCATTCTCTGGATTATTCTAGACTTCAGCACCTTGTCTTTGGTTTATTTGGGTTTTAATAAACTCTCGCAGTCCGCTTTGTACAATAAGCTGTTAGGTGTTTGTGGCGCGATATTGGTCAGCATTGCGCTCTATGGTATTTATACTGTCTTTGCTTGATATTGATGGCACTGTATCAAAAAGCCTCCAATATGGAGGCTTTTTGATTGTGAGCTTAAAAATTAGACTCCGTGTTTAATGCGATACTGCACCAATTCTTCAATGGTAATTATGGTCAACTTATGCGTTTGTGCATAAGCCAACACTTGAATGCCTGAGGCCATAGTTCCATCGGCATTGGTCAGTTCACACAAGACACCTGCTGGCTTCAAGCCTGCTAAACGTGCTAAATCAATTGTCCCTTCGGTATGACCACGACGGGTGAGCACACCGCCTTGGCGTGCACGAAGTGGGAATACATGACCGGGGCGGTTTAAGTCGCTGGCAATAGCCCCGTCCTTAATCGCGGCTTTGACTGTGGTAGTGCGGTCTTGTGCAGACACACCAGTAGTCACGCCAGTTGCAGCTTCAATGGTTACAGTGAATGCTGTTTTAAACTGACTCGAGTTATCTGACACCATAGGCACAAGCTCTAAGTGATCGGCCAATTCATCGGTCAGACATAAACAGACAATGCCAGAACCATCACGAATCATACGTGCCATTGTTTCGACGGTGAGAGTTTCGGCAGCCACAATGAGGTCGGCTTCGTTTTCACGGTCAAAGTCATCCATCACCAAAACAGGTTTACCTTGGCGGATATCTTCTAAAGCTTGTTGGATACGTTGTTCAGCTGGAGAAAGGGCTGAAAAGAAAATTTCGGGTTGAATCAAACTAGACATTGAAACGCTCGCGTAAAATTAAAGTACGGTTGAACATTTCAGGACTTTGAAAAATTGGCGTAGCAATAAATCCTCACAGGTTTGCACCTGAGATTCTATTGGTCACGTCGTCTTCTTTCATCCGGACTATACCGTCGGCTTTGGAATTGAACCAAATCTGCGAGCCAAACAGATGATTTCTGCTTGGCTGGCTCGTGGGCTGATTCAGTCTGAGTCATTCAACTGAACTTACCACCGGTGGGGAATTGCACCCCGCCCTGAAGCGATGTAACTCTATTATAGTGCTAAATATTTATAAAAACAGGGGGAGTTTTAGAATGATCAGTTTTATACATAGAACAATTTTTGCTATAGGGTTGTTTATGTTATTGGTTTGCTAAAGACCAACACTCTCTGTGTATGATTTCACTTAGTATGAGTTTAATGTTTAAAAATGAATACTTGAGAAGAACCATAAACATGAATAAAACGTTTTCTACAGATTGAATGATTTGAAATGATTAAGATAAAAATAAGAGAGGGGGTGGGAGTGATTAAAATTCAACAATACGATTATCCTTGGAATGCTGAGTCCTTCATCAAGCATCTTCAAGTTTTTGGTTTTACACTCATTGCGGTCAGTATGTTGTATTTGGTTGCTGCCAATTGGTTTATGTTGCCAAAGAATATTCAACTGGCTATTCCTCAGTTGTTGTTATTCCTCAGTGCAGTTTTTAGCCTGTGGCTGAAAAAACATGATTTTCTAGTGCAGTGTTTACATAGTATCTGTGGTTTGATGATTGGTTTAAGTCTGGCTGTGATTGGTCAAATTTATCAAACGGGTGCTGACAGCTATTTATTATTTCTACTTTGGTCTGTGCTGCTTTTACCGTGGTTATATCGTCCGAATATCGGGATGTTTTTCCTTTTATGTATTACCAGCCAATTGGCATTGTTTCTGTTTTTTATTCAAACTTTTTGGGGAGATCAATATCCAGATCTTTTCTTAATCAGTATTCATGTATTTGCACTGATTCAATTCTATCTCTGCAATAAATATTATTCGAAACTCCGTTATTTATTCTTGCTGTGGTTTGCCATTCTCTCGGTTTGGCATATGGCGATGTATCTCTATGCGGATAAAAACATTCTTTATTTCATCGTGTCTTTTGTCTTGTTGGGCATTTCACTGGCTTACTATTATCAAAATAAAGATCAGCTATGTAGCGCACTTTCAGCCGTTGGCTTGGGCATTAGCTTTACCTTGGTCATTGTGAAAGCGGTGACGGAGTGGTTTGGTCAGAATGAAATTTTTGAATTATTTTTTATCGCACTGATTATTTTTGCGTGGTTTGCTTTTATCACTTATCTGTTGATTAAATTTATTCCACATAGTCGCTTCAATGCTATTCCACTTGCGGTAGGAGCTTGGATTGCGGGCATCGTCTTTGCTACGTTGATGCTGACCTTTTGGGGGAATTTCTCTTTAATTATGGGTATTGTCTTTGTAGCTTTGGCAGCTTACTTGTTGAAAGCTAAACAAAGTTTGTTTTTAAGACAATTTGCTTATTGTCTCTGGGTTGCAGGGCAAATTGCGGTGATTTTTCACACCGTTGATTTGATGAATCAAATTATACCTATTCTATTTTTACAATTGGTGATGCTTGCACTCGCCTATTTTATGCGTACACATTGGTTCTTTGTTTTTGTTCAAATTTTGGGTTTATATGCAGCAGGTGTGGCGTGTATTTGGGATATTAATGCACATCTCAGTTGGCGTAATATTGTTGAGAATTTTGTCTATTTAGCGCTTTGGAATTATGTTTTTTATCTGGGAATTCTGGCTATAAAATTTATACAGCCAACTGAATATCAACGTAGTGTATTGCTAGCAGCACTTGGAGTTATTCTATTTTCCATGGGCTTTTATACTTTATTTGGGAAATATGAATTAGCGAAAATTGAGCACATTCCGATATTGGCTTTTGGTCTGCCGATTTTATGGTTTGTACTTTTTGTCTTTTTACATATTCAAAAGCAGTTTCATTTATTTGCGCACTTCATTTTGGTTGCTTTCGCAGCAGGACTGATTTTTTATGGCTATTTCGATATTTTTATTTGTTTGGCCATCATTTCATGGGCATTAAAAACACAAGATAAAGTGATCTATGGATTTGCACTGGCAACTTTCGCTGTAATTTTAGGGTTTTTATATTATTCCCTTGATGTGACCTTTCTGATTAAAAGTTTAAGCATGTTTTTATCAGGGCTGATGTTGCTCTTACTGACATTGAGCTTGACTATATTTAAGCAAAAAGAGGAGTTTGGGGTATGAAAAAAATGATTCCTCTTGTTTTGGCACTACTTAGCATCGCAGTATTTTTAGGCTTAATCTTTAAAAATGAATGGCACATAAACCATAGTCAAAGCATATATGTGCGTTTGCAACCTGTAGACCCCCGTTCGATTATTCAGGGTGATTATATGGCACTAAATTATCAACTTTATTTTGCGCCACAGCATTCAAACCTAGAAAGTAACAACCAAGCCAACATCAATCAGCAAGATCAGATTTTTTCAGGTCATTATTTTGATGAAATGATTAACAACAAGTCTTCGGTGCTCACTTATGTTGAACTTGATGCACATAGGCGCGTGATCCATAGCTATTTTGAGTCGCCTAAAAATGTTCGGACAGCTCGACTGATTTTACAAAACCCAAATAATCGTTATAACCAGCTTTATCCTGCATCGAGAAGTTTTTTATTTGCAGAAGGTTTAGCCGATTGTTATCAGCAGGCAGAATATGCTGAGTTTAAAGTCGATGAGCAGGGCAATGCGATACTTACGGCATTGAAAGGTAATCAGCTACAAGATTTAGGCTGTGAGAGTAAACGGGATTGGCTGAGCGGGTTTCGTCCTGATTCAACTTGATACAATAGTATGATTCTGCTGATAAAAAAATCCGCACGCAGCGGATTTTTTTAATCTATTGGGTTTAAGCCACTTGTACTGGAATACAGTTTGCCATGTGACTTACAGTGTTATCTGGATTTGCATAAACCAAGCGTGGTTTATGTGCATTTGCTTCAGCTTCTGTAAAATCACCAAAGGTCGCGATAATCATTAGGTCGCCTACATCAGCTTGATGTGCTGCGCCACCATTGACTGAAATGATGCCAGAACCTTCTTCACCACGAATTGCATAGGTACTGAAACGCTTACCATTTGTCACGTTCCACATGTGAATTTCTTCATATTCGCGGATACCGGCTAAATCCAATAAAAGACCGTCAATTGCACATGAACCTTCATAATGGAGTTCAGCTTGAGTAACAACACAACGGTGGATTTTTGCTTTTAATAAACGAGATAGCATGACGAGCGTCTCCTGAGTGGACCTAAGATCGTTATCTTATGGTTAAATCAAACTGAACTTGCTGGATAAGCAATCAGGCAAGCGCATTTTGCCTTTAAAAAGACACTATGGCAAGCAGTAGCGTTCAACAAATTTTTGACTTATCAGTTCGGTTTGTAAGCATTGATTTGATTCATGGCTGGCTGAATCTCACCATTCACTAGCATTTTAGTGCGAGCTAATGCGTGATGGATTGCGTCATCCATTAAATTTTGTTCATTGCTTGGTGCTTTGCTCAGGACATGTCCTGAAACACGTTCTTTTGAGCCTGGATGGCCAATTCCAATGCGTAAGCGATGGAAGTTTGGGCCGATATGAGGAACTATGTCACGTAAACCATTATGTCCACCATGACCACCACCTGTTTTTAGGCGAATGACACCAGGGTTCATATCGAGTTCATCGTGAGCAATCAGTATTGCTTCTGGAGCAATATTGTAGAATTTTGCGAAGGGAACAACACTTTTACCAACAAGGTTCATAAAGGTTGTGGGTAATAACAGACGGACGTCTTGACCTTCGATATTACCACGCCCACTCATTCCATTGAATTTTGGGTCTTTTTTAAGGGTAATGCCATATTGTTCTGCAAGGCGTTCAACAAACCAAAAGCCTGCATTATGGCGGGTTTGGGCATACTCAGAACCTGGGTTGCCCAAACCAACAATCAGTGAAATATTTGACACTAATTACACCAATAACACTTATGCGCGAACGAAGTCAGCGTGCATAGGTGTGTTTTTAGCTGGGTGACGTTGTAACGCTTTGATTTTAACGCTTTCAACTTTGTCGCCAACTTTGATTTCAACAACTTCTTCGAAGAAAGCATTGCTTTCTAAAGCTTTAACAAGCTCACGAAGTTCTAAAGTAACAGCTACAGGTTCAGCAGCACCACCGTAGATGATTGCTGGAACTTGAGCAGCATGACGAAGGCGGCGGCTCGCACCTTTCCCTTGGTTAGCTGCTTCACGCGCTTGAGCGTTTAATACGAAGTTTGCCATGATAGACATCCTTAATTTAAGTTTTAAATAAACTAGATCTGCGACCGACCTAGTGAGACAAAGCCCTGCACAGAGCAGGGCTTTTAAAATTCAGCGCTATATTATAGATAAGAATCAAACATTGCGCTAATAGATTCTTCGTTGTTGATACGACGAATTGTTTCAGCAACCATACTCGCAACTGAAACTTGGCGAATCTTACCAAGAGCTTGAGCTTCTTCAGAAAGAGGAATGGTGTCTGTAACAACCAATTCATCAATCACAGAATTTTTCAAGTTTTCGATAGCCTTACCTGATAAAACAGGGTGAGTTGCATAAGCAACCACTTTGCGCGCACCAAATGTTTTCAATGCATCAGCAGCTTTACATAACGTACCAGCAGTATCCACCATGTCATCTACGATGACGCAGTCACGGCCTTTAACATCACCAATCAAGTGCATGACTTGTGATTCATTTGCCTTTTGACGACGTTTGTCGATGATAGCAAGGTCAATATCGCCCATTTGTTTAGCAACAGCACGGGCACGAACGACACCACCAACGTCTGGAGAAACCACCATGAGGTTATCATGTGATTGTTGACGAAGGTCAGCTAAAAGCGCTGGTGTACCGTAGATGTTGTCTACAGGGATATCGAAGAAACCTTGGATTTGGTCAGCGTGAAGGTCGATCATTACCACACGGTCAATTCCTACAGTTGTCAGCATATCTGCGACAACTTTTGCAGTAATTGGAACACGTGATGAACGAGGACGACGGTCTTGACGCGCATAACCGAAATAAGGAATTACTGCGGTAATACGACCAGCACTTGCACGACGCAAAGCATCGGCCATGACGAGGATTTCCATGAGGTTATCATTCGTTGGGGCGCAAGTAGGCTGTACGATAAATACGTCTTTACCACGAACATTTTCAGTAATTTCGACAGCAATTTCACCGTCAGAAAATTGACCTACAGATGCAGCACCTAGAGGGATGTGCAGGTGGCTTACGACTTTTTGGGCGAATTGTGGATGTGCAGATCCACTAAAAACGACAAGATTGGGCATGAAGCACCCTTGGCGGTTGGCAATTTGGAAATTAGATGGCAGGGGTAGCTGGATTCGAACCAACGGATGCCGATATCAAAAACCGGTGCCTTACCACTTGGCGATACCCCTAATGCGGCAGAACTTTAATATTTTTGCGTCTTTTTGTCAAGGTAAATTAACAGTCAAACAGCAAAGTGATGCTCTGTCTTTTTTAGAAAATGGCAGGGGTAGCTGGATTCGAACCAACGGATGCCGATATCAAAAACCGGTGCCTTACCACTTGGCGATACCCCTAAATTTGATCACTGTAAAATGGCAGGGGTAGCTGGATTCGAACCAACGGATGCCGATATCAAAAACCGGTGCCTTACCACTTGGCGATACCCCTAGTACAGTCATCTACAGGTGAAATAAAATGGCAGGGGTAGCTGGATTCGAACCAACGGATGCCGATATCAAAAACCGGTGCCTTACCACTTGGCGATACCCCTATCAGGTAACGTTGAAATGTCGCATTGGTGACACGTTCAAACTATTGACCAAGTAAGCTTTACATGGTGCATTTGCCAGAACATCATCAATGTTTATATCATTCGTTACTTCAGTAAAAACACAAGCACCTGTACCTGTAAGTTTTGCAACACCGAACTGGTCGAGATATTGCATCGCTTCATCTACTTCTGGATATAAACTTCTTGCCAAAGGCTCAAAATTATTTCCAAAATCAGACGGCTTTAACTGATAGGCGCAAAATGTAGAGCTCTTCGTGTTTCTTGTCAACGTTTTTTGTGAAAAAAGCAGTTGAGTGCTGATAAAACAGTCAGGTTTTAACACAATGTATTGTTTTTGATCTAAGTCTATGAATGTTAAGTGTTCACCGATGCCTTCAGCCCATGCATTTAAGCCATGTACAAAGATGGGAACGTCCGCACCCAACTGAACGGCTAAGTCTGCTAATTGTTCAGTATTGAGTCCGCACTGCCACAGTTGATTGACCACGATTAATGTCGTTGCAGCATCCGATGAACCTCCACCTAAGCCTGCACCCATTGGAATATTTTTTTCAAGATGAATAGATAAACCCGTAGGTGTTTGTGCATACGGTTTAAGTATCTGCGTCGCTTTATAAATCAAATTTTGATTCAAATCGACACTGTTTAAGCCTTCAATATAAATCTGTTGATCCGGACGAGACTCAAATTCTAACCAATCACATAAATCGACCAGTTGGAAAATACTTTGCAACTCGTGGTAGCCGTTTTCACGTCGACCTGTAATGTGCAAAAACAAATTCAGTTTTGATGGAGCTGGGACACGGATCATAACGAAGCAAATTAACGGTTTTGAATGACCATTGTAATACGGTTTTCTGCACCATTTTCAAGTGCTTGTTTTAAAATCAACCGATTTGGCATTTTAGCTTGCTCGTTATAGCTCAGTTCCACGTTCCAGCCATCTTCAACAATTTGAGTTGCACGTTTTTCAGCATCTCTTTTTATTTGAGCCTGAACTGTCGCAGGTTTGGCTTGAACCCAATTGACCAAATGGGTGATCGGTGCTTGCCAACCTGTGGCTATTTTTAAGAGTTCTTCGGGTGTTTCTGCTTGAATCAACCCAGTTTTAGCACTATTGAGGCTGACTTCACCCGGACGGCCTGTAATTTGTGTTTTACCCACACCTA
Source organism: Acinetobacter sp. WCHAc060042 (assembly GCF_003231195.1). Classification (NCBI taxonomy): domain Bacteria; kingdom Pseudomonadati; phylum Pseudomonadota; class Gammaproteobacteria; order Moraxellales; family Moraxellaceae; genus Acinetobacter; species Acinetobacter sp. WCHAc060042. The sequence goes on along the minus strand of NZ_QKVN01000008.1, from coordinate 59,287 downwards.
AAATGCCACTCAGTTCAATATCAAACTCTTGTTGCTGTTGTACCCAGGTAAAAAAAGCACTACCTGTTTGTTCAGGTGTACGTACCCCAATTTTACCTTGTAAGCTAAATTGTTGATCTGTTTCGGTTTGTATGGTGTTTGGATCAAGCTGCGGTTTGGTAAATTGTTGACAGCCTGTTAGTGCCAAGCTACTTGCAGCAAGTAGGCTTAAACTCAGATTTGAGAAAATACGCATAAAAACTATGAGCTCTTTTTCAGTTGTTGGGGTAACAATAAAGTATTGAGTTGATCTAATTGAGGATCATTTGGATGTTTTTGTTTGAGTTGTTGTAACACCGTAGAGAATTTTTGCAGATCACCTAACATATATACAGAACGTGCATAACGCACTCCAATATTGACACTGCCACTGAGAATGTAGGCTTTTTCTAAGACTCTGGCTGAGGTGCTAAAGTCATTTTGTAAATAACAAATAAAGCCTAGAGTATCTAAGATGGAAGCTTGCTCAGGTGCATACTCTAAAGCGTGTTCAACAAATCTTCGAGCATCATCTAAGCGTCTGTTTTGTAATGCTAAAGTGTAAGCGTATGCATTTAAGTATGTCGGACTATTGGGCTCAATGCTTAACAGTTGATTGAGTAGTTTTTCAAGTTTTTCCTTGTCTGTATGTGCATCTAGCATCAGCACTTCAGAATAGACCAGCTCAGGGTCATCTGGTATGTTTTTAATCGCTTCATCCAATAGACGCATAGCAGCAGCTTTGTTATTCATACGCTTTAATATATCGGCTTGTGCTTGATACAAAAAACTTGCATGTTGCGGATAATTGACCCGTTCTTGGGTTAAAAAACGCAGTGCGTCATTGAGTTTATTTTGTTCACTATAAATGCTGATGAGTCTACGACGTGACACCGTATACAAGCTACCATCGACTAAACGATAGTAGGCCTTTGCTGTTTCAAAGTGTTGCTTTCGTTCAGCATTTACAGCAAGGTAGTAGTAGGCTTCATTTTGATATTCGGCTGAATTCCGTAGTTCAACCAAATATTTTTCTGCTTTTTCGTACTGTTTTAGGTCAATACTGGTTAAACCGGCAATAAATAAGGCATCTTCATTATCAGGCCACTTTTTAATAAGACTTTCAAGTTTGCCTAAGGCTTCATTGGAAGCATTTACTTTAATTAAGTATTTAGCTTCTGCTAAGCGAACTTCGACATTGTCACGATGCTTACGACTCGATTTTGCATACCAATTACGCGTTTCTTCCTCTAGACCCAGAGCACTGAGTAAATTGGCTTTCATAAGAATATAGCCTGTAACACGACCACGCTTTTTTAGGGCTTTATTGATCGTGATTAGTGCTTGTTCAAGCTGCCCATTTTGCGCTTCTAAACCTGCAATCAGAGCTAAAATAGAGGGATTGTTGCGCTCTTTACTTGAACGCAAGGCTTGAATTAAGACTTCTTGATCTTCAGGTTCTTCTGGGGCAATTCCTGCAAAAATTTGTTCCAAATCGGCATTTGCGTCGATATTGAGAATTTTGTCTAATGTTTCAGCAGCAAGCTCATATTCATGCGCTTTTAGTGCAATGTGGGATAGATAAAATAATGCAGGAACGTCAGTGGGTTCTTGCACCACCCAATGCGTCGCAATGTCGAGTGCGGCACGTAAGTCATTTTGTTCAAGGGCAATATTTAAAGCGCGTTGTTTAATGGTCGTGGAATTACTTTTAATCGCAAGGACCGTATAATTATGCAATGCCGTTGCATTATCTTGGTAGGCCAGTGCAAATTCGGCAATCATACTTTGTTGAATTGCATCATAATTAGATAGCGAAAATTCTCCAGCTGCTCTAAGATGAGCACTAGATGCCATGCTACCGACGAGTAAGAATGTGGTAGAATATTGCTTAATTCTCGCGCCGCTCAGTCGGCAATGTGTTTGACGCAATTTTTCTTGATCCAAGTATGCTTTTTATGACACCGTTATTGCACAATAGCATAAATTTAGCGAAATGATGATCTGATATGTCTTTCTTTGCATTGGGTGTCAACCATCAAACCGCCTCCGTAGAGTTGCGTGAACAAATTGCATTTAACCCTGAAAAGTTAACGCAACTGCTTGAGCAACAAGGCCAAAACCATGACTTAAATGAAATGGTGGTGGTGTCTACGTGTAACAGAACAGAAGTGTATGCTATGTCTGAAAACTCAGATATGGTATTAAACTGGCTCGCCCAAGCAAATGGTATAGATGTTAAACAACTGTTGAATCATGTATATCGTTATGAAAATGCGCAGGCCGTGACACACTTAATGCGTGTTGCAAGCGGTTTAGACTCACTTATGCTTGGTGAGCCGCAAATTTTGGGACAGGTTAAATCTGCACTGTCGCTCGCTAAATCGGCACATACCGTTTCCCCGCACTTAAACCGAATTTTTGAATATGCTTTTTATGCAGCGAAGCGTGTACGCTCGGAAACAGCCGTTGGCAGTCATGCTGTATCCATGGGCTATGCTGTTGCTCAGCTTGCTTTGCAAGTTTTTAGTAAACCTGAAAAGTTGACGGTCATGGTGGTTGCTGCGGGTGAAATGAATAGTTTGGTGGCAAAGCATTTGGCTGAAATGGGAGTCGCAAAAATCCTGATTTGTAACCGTACCCGTGAGCGGGCTGAAAGTTTGGCTCAGGAAATTGCACATCGGGTAGATGTTGAAATTATTGAGTTTGATCAACTGGCGAACAATCTTTCACGCGCAGATGTCATTTCTAGTTGTACGGGAAGCTTGCATCAAGTCATTCATTATCCAGATGTGAAGGCGGCCTTAAAAAAGCGTCGTTATCAACAAATGTTAATGGTGGATTTGGCTGTTCCGCGTGATATAGACCCGAAAGTTGAAAGTTTGGATGGCGTCTATTTATATGGCGTGGATGACTTGCAATCGGTGATTGATGAAAACCTTGCTCAGCGTCGTCAGGCGGCGGTTGAAGCTGAGGTGATGGTGAATCAACTGGCAACGGAGTTGGTGACACAGCAAAAAGTCAATCTAGCAGGCGAAACCATTCATGCCTATCGCGAGCAAGGTGAACGGTTAAGACAAGAAGAATTACAACTCGCATTAGCTCGTATTGCAAAAGGGGAACAAGCAGAACAGGTGATGCAGGATTTTGCACATCGTCTGACACAGAAATTACTGCATCCAACCTCGATTATGCTACGTGAAGCAGCTAAAGCTGAAGATCCAAGTTATTTTGAACATATGCAAAATTGTTTAAATGAGACTTTTGCTAAACGACGTAAAACTAAAAAGTAAATCCAAATACAAAAATCTAATAGGTTTAAGTAATTAGTCTTAAGCCTATTTTTTTGGTCAATTCAAAGAGTTTATGTTTTAAATTTCGTGTCTCAATTAATGAATTTGGGGCTTTAAGTTTAAGTTTTAAATATTTTTCTTCAAGCGACAGGGCATATTCGCTGGCCAGTTTATCGGCCAGTTCTGGTGTTTTGGTTAGTTCTTCAATGTTGGTGCGCTGCATAATATCGGCAATTGCATTGGCATAACGGCTACACGCACCCAAAACATAATAGGTTGCCAGTTCTTGGTCATCGGGCAAATCATCAAAGATGCCATCTAAGACTTGTAGCACATGTGCCAAAAGTTCATCTTCAGGTAGATAAGCGCGCAAGGTTTCAAAGTGAATATACAAAAACGGATGATGGATCAAAACGGCGAGCGCGAAGTCTTCATCTTTGGTGCGAATATTAAATGACAACGAGGCGTCGTTGCTAACTTGAGGCGTCCAACGGCGACCAAAACCGAGTTTTTCTTTAAAGGATTGGTTCAATAAATAACGGAAAGAGCCCGTTTTTGGCAATAAATCTGTCAGTTGACGCAACTCACTCATGACCTGACTTTTGCCTTCAGGACTACTGATGTCATGGTTCTGCGTCAGGTGGGCAAAAACAAAGTCTGAAAGTAGAGGAGCTTGTTGCAATAGTTTATTAAAGTTTTCAATACCTTCACGACGAATCAATGAATCAGGATCATGATCACTCGGTAAAACAAAAAACTTCAGTTCACGACCATCATTGAGTAAAGGCAACGCAATTTCTAAAGTACGACGTGCTGCTTTTTGTCCTGCCAAGTCACCATCGAAGGCGATGGTAATACGGTTGTTTTGCTTAAACAGAATATTTAAATGTTCGGTGTTACTGGCAGTCCCTAAAGTCGCCACGGCACCTGCGATGCCATACTGCTGTAGCGCAATCACATCCATATAGCCTTCGACCATTAGCCAGTCTTGAGCCTTTTGTTTGCGACCTTCATATAAACCATAAAGTAACTGGTTTTTATGAAATACCTCAGAGTCTGGTGAGTTGATGTATTTGGGTTTGATTTCGTCATTCAGGGCACGACCACCGAAGCCCACTACACGACCTTTGGCATCACGAATCGGGAAGATGACGCGGTCACGGAGTAAGTCAAAGTCCCGTCCACTGTCACTAGTACGAATCAATCCGAGTAGCTTTAAGCCTTCGATATCTTGCGGGAAGGCTTTTTCTAAGTGTTGCCAGTCTTCAGGGGCATAGCCTAAACGCCAATATGCAATAGTATCTCGACTGAGTCCACGTTGTTTAAAATACTGCTGTGCGGTACGACTATGTGGGAGTTGTTGTTCATAGTACTGTGCAATATTTTCTAATAGGTCGTATAAATTACCTTCTTGAACAGGGGCGGTGTTAAAGCCCTCAAAAGCTTCAAAATCTGCATAGCTCTCTTGGTAGTCCATGGACTGAAATTCAGCAAATGGATCATGTTCAACCTGAAATTCGGCTTGTGCAGGAGTACGTTCAACCTTAGCTTCCGTCGCTTCTACTTTGGGTTGTTCGACAGGTTTGGCTTCACGTTTATATACCAGTTTTTTCGAGTCACGATTGTCTTTAGGCAGTTCGATGCCTGTTTGACTCGACAAATCCTTCATCACATCTATAAAACTACGACTGTCGATGTCCATTAAAAAACGAATGGCATTTCCATTGGCCTGACAACCAAAACAGTGAAAATACTGTTTGTCACGGTAAACGTGAAAAGATGGTGATTTTTCCTGATGGAATGGACAACAACCTGAATAGGTACGACCTGACTTTTTAAGTTTCACCCGTTGACCAATCAGGTCGACAATGTCGGTCCGATCTAGAATTTGATCAATAGTATGTTGAGGAATAGCCATGTCGAGTCGTCAATCGCTGAAGTCTTTAGAAACGTGAAAAAAATAGAGAGATGGATGCTTTAAAAATGCAAAAAACCATCAAAGTTAAATTGTTTTGTATACCTTTTGAGCGTTTTGATCAAGCGAAAACAGCATAAAACAAAAGGGCAAGTATGATAACTTGCCCTTTGTAAAATAGCGAATATTTCAAATGAATTATTCAGCTCCAGTGCTTGCGTTGTCTGGTGTTTTAGGACGGTCGAGTAAACCGAAGCTGATGCGGTTGGTAAAACTGCGCTCAGTCATTTCTTTCGGTTGTTCAATTTTTTGCTCAGAACTATTTTGCTCTTCACGACCAAACACACCTAGAGTTGCACGGTTGATCCAACTTGCTTCTTTACGTGCTGCGCGTAAGTTTACTTCACCATTTGATTTTACTAAATTTGGATAATTCAGTTTGAGTACATCAATGTACTGTTGAGCGGTTTGTTTATCGCCCAATTGCGTATAAGAGTATGCCACTGTCGCTAAAGCTTCAGGTATTTGCGGGCTTTGAGGATAATGTTCAATCACCCATTGCGAACGCTCTAATGCTGCAACCCATGCTTTACGTTTGATATTAAAGCGTGCTGCATTCATTTCACTTTCAGCCAATTCATTGCTGATAAACTTCATACGCTGAGCTGCATCTACCGCATAAGTGCTTGAAGGATAGCGACGAATGAAATCTACAAAGTTTTGATAAGCAACTTTCAAATAACTCACGTCACGGTGTGACTGCTTTAAAGACGTATAGCGTAGTAAACCATCATAGTTTTGCTCCATATTGGCTACACCACGTACATAGTAGGCATAGTCCACGTTTGGATGTTGAGGGTTTAAACGAATAAAACGGTCAGCCAGTGCAATGGTGCCTTCATAATCTTTCTGCTGGAATTTCACATAGAGCAATTCAAGTTGTGCTTGTTGTGCGTATTCGCCTGTTGGATAGTATGTATCTATGGCTTCAAGGTGTTTCGCAGCATCGGTATATTGACCACTTTTTAGTGCTGTTTCTGCTTTTTGAATATAAACCTGTTCACTCGATTGTGGACCGGTATCTACCACTTCTTTCTTGGGATTGCTGCTACAGCCTACCATTGCCGATGCAATGCCAACCGTAAGAGCAAGCATTGTCATTTTATAATGTGGTAGCGACATAAAAATTCCTCTGTTAATGCGGGCAATGAGCTACAATTGCACTATTAAATCACTTTTGTTTGAATGATCAAATGACTCAAGCACAATCTTCCGATCCAAATTTCCCTGAAACTGATTTCAATTTACTTGAAGATTCTGAGGATGCAGATAACCATACTTCAAGCTCTACTGCAACACGTTTATCGTTGCAATTTCAACTGGATGAATCTTATCTCGGACAGCGTATAGACCAAGTTGCAGCACTGATTTGGAGCGACTTTTCGCGTGAAAAGCTCAAACAGTGGCTGAAAGAAGGCCATTTGTTGGTAAATGGTAACAGTGTCAAACCTAAATATAAATGTGAAGGATTTGAACTGTTAACCCTTGAAGTTGAACTAGAAGCACAAACTCGTAGCCTGCCTGAAGATATTCCACTGGATATCGTCTATGAAGATGATGACATTATTGTCGTGAATAAACCCGTTGGTATGGTGGTGCATCCAGGTGCTGGAAATTCATCAGGGACCTTGGTCAATGCATTGTTACATCACTATCCAAAATCGTCAGAACTGACTCGTGCGGGCTTGGTACATCGGATTGATAAAGATACGTCTGGTTTGTTGGTCGTTGCAAAAAACTTAGAAGCACAATTTTCACTGAGCAAGCAGTTGGCTAAAAAGTCGGTCTATCGCGTATATGACTTAATTGTATATGGCAATGTAATTGCGGGTGGTACGGTGGATGAACCGATTAAGCGTCACCCTGTGGATCGTGTCAAAATGGCGGTACTGCCAGGTGGTAAAGATGCAGTAACACACTATAACGTGAAAGAGCGCTTCCAACATTTCACCCGTATCCAAGCCCGTCTTGAAACTGGACGTACGCATCAAATTCGTGTGCATTTTAGTTATATTGGTTTTGGTTTAGTTGGTGATCCTGTGTATATGCCACGTGTACGTGTGCCTGCAGGTGCATCGGAGCTTTTAGATGAGACTTTACGTGGTTTCAGACGCCAAGCGTTACATGCAGCAGAGCTCGGTTTGAAACATCCTCGTACAGGGGAAGAAATGCTGTTTAAAGCGCCGTGGCCAGCAGACTTGGCGACCTTAGTCGATGTACTACGCACGGAAAATAAAGCTTACTGATTTATAGCTGAATCATCATAAGGACAGTATATGCAATTTGTTCAAGGACTTCCGGCAGGTGTTTTTGTGGGACAAACCCGTGTGCATCATGATCGTGCTTTAGAGACCACTCAAACTGAATTGCAAGGTTTTAATTTGGCTTTGCATGTACAGGATGATGCCGCACGGGTGCAACAGCATCGTATGATTTTGCTTGAAGAGTTTGCAGGCTATGGGGTCGATAAAATCACATGGATGACGCAAACTCACAGCACTATATGCCGTGTAGTGAATGAACAAATTGACTTTGATGCTCAAGAAGGGGATGGTTTGGTGACACGGCGAGCAAACCATGCCCTGATGATGATGACTGCAGATTGTTTACCCGTAGTTTTAGGCAATGCTGACGGTACCGAGGTTGGGAACTTACATGCAGGTTGGCGTGGGTTGGCGCATGGCATTATTGAAAATACCATTGCCAGTATGAACACTCAGCCGACATGGGCTTGGTTGGGTGCAGCTATTAGCCAATCATGTTTTGAAATTGGCGCTGAAGTTAAAGATGCTTTTTGCTCAAAATATGCTGCGCTTGAATCTGCATTTCAAACAGGTGAGCAAGCTGGAAAGTATTATGCTGACTTATATGCAATCGCAAAATTCATTCTAAAACAGCATGGGATTGAAGTAGTCTCTGGCGGTGATCAGTGTTCCTTTAGCCAGTCGGATGAGTACTATTCTTATCGACGTCATGCCAAAACTGGGCGTATGGCGACTTTTGTGTTTATGCAATAGTTTTGGCGTGTGATCAAGTGCTTGGCTGTTTTAATCCTTGTACTTACTCCCCACTCAGCGAGTGGAAGTGTTAAACTTAACTCAATTCTTTGCTCTTAAAAATTTCCATGTCTGTACCTGATCTTGTTTCTGTTGCACCTGTTCATGTGTGTGTGGTTTATCATAGCGCCTATGGTCATACGGCGAAAGTCGCTCAGTATATTGCACAAGGTGCAGAGCAGGCGGGTGCTGACGTGCATTTGATTTCTGTTGCTGCAGTACAATGGGACTTGTTAGATCAGGCCGATATTATTGTAATGGGTTGCCCAACCTATATGGGGAGTCTCACAGCGGCACTAAAACAGTTTATGGAAGATTCCTCTAAGCGTTGGTTAGCACGGGCTTGGCAAGGAAAATTAGCTGCAGGCTTTACCAATGGTGGTGGCTTAAGTGGCGATAAACTGGCGGTATTACAACAGATTAATCTATTTGCAATGCAACATGGTATGTTGTGGGCAGGTTTACCGTTTATGCCGACGGGACGTAGCCAACACGATATTAATCGGATGTCGAGCTTTTTAGGTTTGATGACTCAGTCAGACAATGCCAGTGTTGAAATAACCCCACCCGAAGGCGACTTGGAAACTGCTCGAAAGTTCGGAAAATATTTGGTTGAGCTAAAAGCGGATTATTAACAGTCCCAATAAGAAAAAACCTCCACATGGGAGGTTTTTTCTTACTTATGCATAATGCGGGCTTTATCGCGTTGCCAGTCACGGTCTTTTTCCGTGGCACGTTTGTCATGTAGCTGTTTGCCTTTCACTAAAGCAATTTCTAATTTCGCACGTGGCCCTTTCCAATAAGCAACAAGCGGAACGCACGAATAACCTTTTTGATTCACTGCGCCGAGTAACTTATCGAGTTCACGACGGTTCAACAGTAACTTACGGGTACGGGTCGCTTCAGGAACAATGTGCGTAGATGCACTGAGTAAAGGCTGAATCTGAGCACCGAACAGGAAAGCTTCGCCATTTTTAAAGGTAATATAACTCTCAGACAACGTCATACGACCTGCACGTAACGATTTCACTTCCCAACCTTGCAGTGACAGGCCAGCTTCAAATTTTTCTTCAATAAAATAGTCGTGACGTGCACGTTTATTTTGTGCAATCGTCCCACTGGTATTTTTTTTAACTACAGTTGCTTTCGCCATAATCAATTACTTCCAACAATGTACCTATTGTGCCTTAAAGCAGGGTTAAGGTGAAGTTTTTTCAAATTTATGGAGTTTCTTCACCTATAAAACAAGTTTTTGCTAAAATATGGCTCTACAAAATCAACAGAGTAAAAATGGATGTCTAAAACTCGCGTCATTTATCCGGGGACTTTTGATCCAATTACCAATGGTCATATTGATTTGGTCACACGTGCATCACGTATGTTTGATGAAGTGGTGGTTGCCATTGCCATTGGTCATCATAAAAACCCTGTCTTTAGTTTAGAAGAGCGTGTGAGCTTGGCCAAAGCATCATTAAGCCATCTTGATAATGTTGAGTTTGTAGGTTTTGATGGTTTGTTGGTGAATTTCTTCCGTGAACAAAAGGCAACGGCTGTGCTGCGAGGATTGCGTGCAGTGTCTGACTTTGAATACGAGTTCCAGTTAGCTAATATGAACCGTCAACTTGATTCACACTTTGAGGCGGTGTTTTTAACGCCGTCAGAGCAGTATTCATTTATTTCATCGACGTTGATTCGTGAAATAGCACGTTTAAAAGGTGATGTGACCAAGTTTGTACCACAAGCTGTGGTTGCAGCTTTTGAGCGTAAACATCAACAAGGTTGGTAGAGTGTCTTTATATATAACCGATGAATGCATCAATTGTGATGTTTGTGAACCTGTGTGCCCCAATGAAGCCATCTTCATGGGGGAGCTGATTTATGAAATCAATCCAGACTTATGTACAGAGTGTATCGGACATTATGATAAACCCCAGTGTCAATTGTTCTGTCCAGTGGATTGTATTCCGCTTGATCCTAATCATGCGGAAACTGAAGATGAGCTCATGGATAAATATAAAAAGCTGATTGCTCAAAAAAGCGCAAGCAATTAAGTCTAAGATTTGATACTATGCGCCTCGAAGTGAGCCAGACGATCGCTGCTGTGGAGATCTCCGTGATTGAAGCAGGGGAGGAAAGTCCGGGCTTCATAGGGCAAGGTGCCAGGTAACGCCTGGGCGGCGTGAGCCGACGGAAAGTGCAGCAGAGAGTAGACCGCCTTCATTATGGTTTCGAGCAATCGAAATCGGAGGTAAGGGTGAAAGGGTGCGGTAAGAGCGCACCGCATGGCTGGTAACAGTTCATGGCATGGTAAACCCCACCGGAAGCAAGACCAAATAGGGATCCTTTAGGCATGGCCCATGCTGGATCCGGGTAGGTCGCTTGAGCGTATGAGTGATTGTACGCCTAGAGGAATGATCGTTCTCGACAGAACCCGGCTTATCGGCTCACTTCAACAAATTTTGATCAATTAAGCGCGCAAGGTACTTGACGTACTGGTGAGAACACCACATAATGCGCGCACAGTTTACGGCTATGTAGCTCAGTTGGTTAGAGCACCGCACTCATAATGCGGGGGTCACAAGTTCAAGTCTCGTCATAGCCACCATTTTTATAGATCATGCTCTCAGCATGATCTTTTTTTTTGTGGGAAATAAAGGCTGTAAAACTGTTTTTATTGACTGGTTATTTCTGAAGTGGCTTTGTGGTTTGTTGTACTGTTATTTCGATATTTAAAGCAAAGCTGTGACTGCGGACATTTATGATCTTTTTAAAATTTCCCCTCGCAGTTCATGTTTTCAGGCGTTAAATTGATCTGCATCTGTAAGTTCTGAATGTGTTGCCAGTTGGCTTGATGTTCGGGCAATGCAAAAATTTGATGATCGACTAAATTGAGTTTTTTTAAAGAGATGTGCTGACTTGCACAGTAGCGTCCTTCGGCTCTTTCTAACGCTAAGTTTTGCTGTGCTGTTGGACTTAAGCGATCTGCGGTTAGTATTTGTTGTTGTCCTTTGGCATAGTTGACCAGTATCTCTCGGTCTTTTAGGCTAAAGAGTAGATTTGAGTTGATATAGGCCGCTACATCACGCCGTACACCGTTATAGTTGGTGATCATGGGGGAAATCAGCTGACAACTGCTCAATGCTACAGTGCTCAGGATGATGAAAAGACTAAAGTCTTTTTTCATTATCTTTCTCGTAAATATGTTTAAGTTAAATACAGCTTGCAGCATAAAAATAAGTTTAAAAAGAGTGGTTTGCTGAAAAATTGCTAGTTTAAAGTGTATTTGTTTATGGAATAACCATTTGTGTGTAAAAAGGGTTGACGCTTGTCTTTGAACTTTGCATAATGCGCGCACAGTTTACGGCTATGTAGCTCAGTTGGTTAGAGCACCGCACTCATAATGCGGGGGTCACAAGTTCAAGTCTCGTCATAGCCACCATTTTTATAGACCAAGCTCTCAGCTTGGTCTCTTTTTTTGTGTGTGAAAAATATATTTTTATTTTTTAAATGAAAAATAGCCCAAACATTTGTTTGGGCTGTTTTGATTGGGGGATAGCTTATACGCCAGCTTTCCATCCATTTACGATTGGGTAGCGACGTTCACGACTAAATGCACGTGAGCTGATACGTGGCCCAATTGCACCTTGGCGGCGTTTGTATTCATTGAAGTCAACCAAGCGAATCACTTTTGCAACCACTTCAGCATCAAAGCCTTTGGCAATGATGTCATCTTGGCTTGTATCTTCTTCGATATAAGCATACAAAATGGCATCCAGTACATCATACGGCGGTAAAGAGTCTTGGTCTTTTTGATCTGGACGTAGTTCTGCTGAAGGTGGACGAGTAATCACACGCTCAGGAATCACGGGCTTGTCCGAAATGCTGTTACGGTATTTCGCAAGTTCAAACACAATGGTTTTATACACATCTTTCAATACGGCAAAACCACCCACCATGTCGCCATAGAGCGTGCAGTAGCCCACAGCCAATTCTGATTTGTTGCCTGTAGATAGCACTAAATTACCAAATTTGTTTGATAAACCCATTAGCAGTGTACCGCGGGCACGTGCTTGCAAGTTTTCTTCAGTTGCATCCGCAGGGCTGTTGCCAAAGAACGGATAAAGTGTTTGCATAAAGCTGTTCACAATCGGGTTGATTTCAGCAATCCCGAAAGTTACCCCCATACTTTTTGCTTGTTCAGCTGCATCTTCTACACTGATTTGAGCGGTATAGGTATATGGCATCATCACAGCTTGCACTTTGTCTGCACCAATTGCATCGGCAGCAATGGCAAGAGTCAGAGCGGAGTCGATCCCGCCTGATAAACCAAGAATCACTCCAGGGAAACCTGAGCGCTGTACATAGTCACGGGTCGCCATCACTAAGCTTTGGTAAATCTCGGCCATAGTGTCTAGAGCAGGCGGTAGCGCATTGACCTTAAAGGCTTGTTGTTCTGCTTCATATTCCGCGAAATATAGGGCTTCTTTAAAGCTTTCTGCTTGAAGTGTAATAGAACCATCTTTAGCGATTACAAAGCTTGTACCATCAAAGATCAGGTCATCTTGACCACCGACTTGGTTCACATAAACCAAGTTGAGGTTCATTTGTTTCGCAAGGGCAGACATGGTTTCAATGCGATGCTGAGGTTTACCTACTTCGTATGGTGAAGCATTTAAAACCAAAGCCGTTTCAACATTCAGTTGTGCCAGTTGTTGTACGGTTGAAAGTGACCAAACATCTTCACAAATCAACACACCAAACTTATGTTCAAGATATTCAAAAACAAGGTGTTGATGTCCTTCAGTGAAGTAACGCTTTTCATCAAACACGCTGTAGTTTGGCAAGTTTTGTTTGTTATACACACCTAAAACCTGTCCATCTTTCATGACCGCAGCGGCGTTATAGCGTTGACCGTCTTCAGTTTGATTGACAAAACCAAAGACCATCACAATGTCTTTTACTGTTTTAAGTTGTTCAAAAACTTGTTGCGTGCGTTTGGTTAGGCTTGGACGTAGAAGTAAATCCTCTGCTGGGTAACCAATGCTCGAAAGTTCTGGAAAAATAATTAAATCAGCATTTTGTTTTTTTGCTTCATTGGCTTGTTCCACCATTTTCAGGGCATTTGCTTCGAGGTTGCCAATGTGCGGAGAGAACTGTGCAAGTGCAATTTTAAAACTTTTCATTTCCAACTAAATCCTATACCTATAGGGATATATACACGACGATTGAGTTTGTTATAGCTATAAGTTCAACGTAGTGCAATTGACGAAAAACAAATAGAAGTATTAATCAATAATAAGTGCGAATACTATATACGAAATGCGATTTTTTTTAAGGGATATTCTAAAAAAAATCCGTAAATGTCCTTAAAAAGAACAAATTATTCTAATGTCTTTATGGAGTGTGATTGTGTGGTTTCAACCGCTTTTACAAAAAATACAGCAAAAGTTTGAACTTAAAAACCGTCCTCTGACTGAAGCAGAAAAAAAGCTCGCGAGCAGTATTTTCGGGAACAGTCTGAACATGGATTCGGTTCGAATTATCGCACATCGAGCAGTGCTGCCGCATTATGCGATTAGCCCGAATGGACATGTCTATTTTAATATCAAAGACTGGTGCGAAAACTTTGCCGATCAACCGATTCATCAACAAGCTTGGTTGATTCATGAGCTGACGCATGTTTGGCAAATTCAGCAGGGACTCGCTGTAGTCCGTAAGGCGCTTTTTAACCGTCAATACCGTTATGCATTAAAACAAGGGAAGCAGTTTTTAAGCTATGGCATCGAACAACAGGCGCAAATGGTACAAGACTATTTTCTTAAAAAACACTATGGTGAAGAGTGCTCGGCCTATGAGCAGTGTATTCCCTTTGTGGCACACAAAGCCTCGTTCTGACCCCGATAGATAAATCTGTGGAGTGATTGTTAGACAACAGATTTTAAAGTCATAAATTGCAAATTATTTGAAGAAAAATGCCAGTGGCATAGGGGATGTGGGCTCTTATTTTGAATGCAAAGCACAGGTAAAAAATCGTGAGATTGAGCCTGAAAACGAGCTAAAAATAAGAAGGAATGTCCTATGTGTATCGCTCTTCCATTAAAAGGTAAAGCCAACCGATTTTTTGCGGGACCAGTATTCGATGCTGAAAAACAGTCTGCGATTATTCCGATTCGGCATATGAAATTTGACTTTGAAGCGGAGAAAATTGATCCCAAATTCTACCTAAATGCCGAGTTGGCCAGTGCTTACTTTGCATCACTCTCGATCTTTCTGACCTATGGTGAGGACTTGGTGATTGATACCGCCCGTTATCACCGCGATTTCCTCACTGACCCTGTATTAAAACAACGTGTGACGTCTTTGATCGGTCAGGAGGCACTGCATTCAAAGTTACATGAAGAATTGAACGATACTTTCAAACAGGTGGATTTGCCGGTTGGCATTTTTCGTTATTTAGCCGAAATCGTTTTTGACTACGGTTTTAACCGTTTACCACAACCGATGAAATTATCTTTGATGGCGGGCATTGAACATTTTACCGCAGTGCTGTCCGAATACATGATGAATCATGAAGAGATTTTCTTCGATTCTCAAGATGAAAAACAACGGGCGATTTGGATGTGGCACATGTTAGAGGAATCTGAGCATAAAGACATTGCGTATGATGTGTTTCAATCGCTTTCCAATAATTATGCTTTGCGTATTGCAGGCTTTTTTCCAGCGCTTATCACCATTTTACTGCTGATTTCTGTGGCGTCAGTTTTTGTCCCGTTTTATCGCAAACCGTCTAATTTGCTGAGTCTCAGTTATTGGAAGGATGTGCCGCGGAGTTTCAGTCTGTTGTTTGGGCTAAAACGGGGTGTTTATGGCAGTAGCTGGACGCATATTTTTGACTATTTACGTCCGAGCTTTCACCCGAATGATTATGATACCTCTGCATTTTTAGATTATTACAAAGAACGTTTACTGCATCCTGAAACAGGAGTGCTCACACCGTACTTCACCAAAGAATTTACTCCAGTACTGAAATCATAGAAGGTGGCGATGACATGGGACTGTTGAATAAAAAAAATAAACCAAGTCAAAAAGCCTACGCTGTCGTAACGGGTGCAGGCAGTGGAATTGGCCGTAGCTTTGCACTGGAATTGGCCAAGCGCGGTGGTGATGTCATCTGTGCGGATATTGAATTAAGCTCGGCACAAGAGACGGTAGATTTGATTCAGTCAATGACATCTTCGTCAGCCTATGCGGTGCATTGTGATGTTGGATTAAAAGAATCTGTAAACGCTTTGGCGGAGCAAGCGGAACAGCTTTTGGGACATCCTGTCACCTTGCTCATCAATAATGCAGGAGTTGGGCTAGGTGGTAGGTTTGATGAGGTGTCGCTGGAGGATTGGCAGTGGTGTATGCACGTCAACCTGTGGGGGGTAATTCATGGTTGCCACTACTTTGTACCCAAATTTAAACAGCAAGGTTTTGGTGCCATTATCAATGTGGCATCGGCAGCGAGCTATACCGCAGCTCCTGAAATGACAGCGTATAACGTGACCAAGTCTAGTGTTTTGGCACTATCGGAAACACTAGCTTCAGAACTTCATACTTATAACATTGCAGTCAATGTGCTGTGTCCAACCTTGGTGCCGACCAATATTATGAAGAATGGGCGTTTGCCGAGTCGCTATTCTGGACTGGCTGACACACTGCTGATGAACCATGCGTTTACCACCAGTGATGCTGTGGTCAAAAAAACATTAAATCGCTTAGATGCAGGCAAGCTTTATACCATTCCACAACCTGATGCCAAATTGTTTTGGTGGATGAAACGCGCATCGCCAAGCTTATACGTCAAGCTTTTAGGTCTGGGTTATCCACTGTTTAATCAAATCACAAAATAAGAACAGAGAAAAATGAATATAGAAATGCAATTAGAGATAGAGCAAGCAGATGTGCAAGAGCCGTCTGATCAAATGCAAGATCAAACGACAACGTCAAAAAGTGCGGAAGCTCAACCTAAGCAGGCTCGTAAAAAGGCTGTACTTAACCCTAAAGCCGTACATACATACGATACTATTGTTGTGGGTGCTGGGATTTCGGGCATTGCTGCGGCTTATAAAATGAAACAAGTCGGCTATCAGGACTATCTGGTATTAGAAAAAGCGGAGAGCGTTGGTGGCACGTGGCGTGATAATAATTACCCTGGCTGTGGTTGTGATGTACCTTCGGCGTTGTATTCATTTTCCTTTGCACCTAGTCATCAATGGAGCCACTTATTTGCGAAACAACCTGAAATTTTAAGTTACTTGGAACAGGTGGTTGAGCAGTTTGAGCTGCAAGACAAAATCCGTTTTCAGCATGAGTTGCTCAGCGCAAAGTGGAATGAAGAGGCGAGTATTTGGCAACTCAAAACCTCTCAGGGGGCATATCAAGCACGAACCGTGATTTTTAGCACAGGGCCGATTACAGAACCATCCTTACCTAACATTAAAGGGATAGCGGGATTTAAAGGAGAAATGTTCCATTCAGCCCGTTGGAAGAATGATTATAACTTAACGGGAAAGCGGGTTGCCGTGATTGGAACTGGCGCATCGGCCATTCAGTTTATTCCACAAATTCAACCGTTGGCGAAGGAGCTGATCGTATTTCAGCGAACTGCGCCGTGGGTTTTGCCCAAAGCGGATATGCAACTGAATGCTAGCGTGAAATCGCTGGTGGCCAAATTCCCGATGATTCAGCAAGGTTGGAGGAAGAGTGTTTCCAGTATTTTAAATGGGATCAACTTTGGGCTACGTCATCCTTCACTGCTTGAGCCAGTCAATTTTTTAAGCCGTCAATTATTGAAATTGCAAATACAGGATGACGCCTTACGTAAAGCTGTAACACCTAACTTTTCGATTGGCTGTAAGCGGCTTTTATTTGCCAACAATTATTATCCAGCACTGCAACAAGACAATGTCACGCTGTTGCCACAAGGTTTGGTTGAGATTGATGGGCAGACTGTCATTGCTGCAAATGGTGAGCGATTTGAGGTCGATGTCATTATCTGGGGAACTGGTTTTGAAGTGGCACACCCTCCGATTGGACAACGGGTATGGAATGCTCAAGGTGAGCGATTGGCCGACCTTTGGAAGGGCAGTTCTCCAGAAGCGTACTTGGGGACAAGTTTGGAAAATGTGCCGAATGCGTTTTTGGTACTGGGGCCAAATATCTTGGTGTATGACTCTTTTATTGGGATTGCTGAAGCGCAGATTCAGTACATTGTAGATGGTCTACTAAAAATGAAGCAGCAAGGCTTTAAACGTATGATGGTCAAGCGAGATGTTCTGCGTTATCACAATGCCAAGGTGCAAACTCATTTGAAAACCACAGTATTTAACCGAGGTGGTTGTTCAAGCTATTATTTAGATCAAAATGGGCGTAACTTCGCGGCTTGGCCGTGGTCCTTGGCTGAGTTAAAGCAACATTTATCTGCACTTGAGCTAAAACACTACGATGTTGTTAAAGCTTAGAGTAGCTTTATTAACAGTAAAATCGCCTGAATTTGCACAGACTGCGAATATTCAAATGATGTTATTGATACATTGTTGATTTGAATTACGCCATATAAAAAAACCACCCATGCGGGTGGTTTTTTATCTATCAACGCAGACCGAATTAACGGTTGATGTCGCGTTGAACTTCGCCAGTGTAAAGCTGACGAGGACGACCGATCTTGTACGGACCGCTGTGCATTTCTAACCAGTGGCTGATCCAACCAACAGTACGTGCAAGCGCGAAGATCACTGTAAACATTTCTGTCGGGATACCAATCGCTTTAAGGATGATACCTGAGTAGAAGTCTACGTTCGGGTATAAGTTACGTTTGATGAAGTACTCATCAGAAAGCGCGATACGTTCAAGTTCCATAGCAAGAGCAAGCTGTGGATCGTTGATGCCAAGCGCACCAAGAACTTCGTCGCAAGTTTCTTTCATTACTTTCGCACGTGGATCGAAGTTTTTGTACACACGGTGACCGAAGCCCATGAGTTTAACTTCTTTAGTTTTCACTTTTTCCATGAAGTCAGCAACGTTCTCTACAGTGCCGATTTCATCAAGCATTTTAAGAACAGCTTCGTTCGCGCCGCCGTGAGCAGGGCCCCAAAGTGCAGAGATACCTGCAGCGATACATGCGTATGGGTTAGCACCAGTAGAACCAGCTAAACGTACTGTAGACGTAGAAGCATTTTGTTCATGGTCAGCGTGAAGAGTGAAGATACGGTCCATTGCTTTAGCAAGGATAGGATCTACTTTGTAATCACGGTCTGCTGGAGTAGCAAACATCATGTACAAGAAGTTTTCAGCGTAGCTTAAGTCATTACGTGGGTAAACGAATGGTTGACCTACAGTGTACTTGTAGCTCCACGCAGCCAAAGTAGGTACTTTAGCAATTAAGCGGATTGCTGTAATTTCACGGTGATCAACATTTTCGATGTCTAAGTTGTTGTGATAGAACGCAGAAAGCGCACCAACTACACCAACCATGATCGCCATAGGGTGAGCATCGCGACGGAAACCATTGAAGAAACGGCTAACTTGATCGTGAACCATGGTATGGTTACGAACTTTAGCATCAAATACTTCTTTTTGCTCAGCTGTTGGAAGCTCGCCATTGAGAAGTAAGTAGCAAGTTTCTAAGTAGTCAGCTTTAGTTGCTAACTGGTCGATTGGGTAGCCACGGTGTAAAAGCACACCTTTGTTACCGTCGATGAAAGTGATTTTAGACTCGCATGCAGCAGTAGCCATAAAACCAGGATCAAAAGTGAAGTGACCTGCGGCCAATACATCCTTAACGTCGATTACATCTGGGCCCAATGTGCCGCTGTAAATTGGTAATTCAATTTCTTTGCCATCAAGCTGTAAAACGGCTTTTTTGCCAGTTGCTTCAGACATTCAATAGATCTCCTGTCCTGGTGAATGTTTTATCTGACTCGAAATACTCATCTTTTAATGCACGAATCAGACGGATTAAAAATTTGCTCTAAGAGTAGAGAGTACTGAAATTTTGTCAATTATACTTATGGATAAAATGATAACTGCCGAGTTTATAGTTAAGATTTAATCCGTTAAAATTTGCATAAAATCACAGCACCGACACACTATAATAAGTTAATTCATGGAGCAAGTGCATAAATAAAAAATGTTGCTGGTGGAATTGTAAGCAGTTTTATATTCAAAAAAGTTCTTTAAAAGAGTAAAAAATCAAGTTGCAGTGTATTTACATTTATTATGATTCTCGTAACTTACGATAAATTTTTTACTGAAAATGGTGCTTTATTACTCATTGTTAAAAACAATAAATTCACTCAAAAAAAATATTTATTTGTATAAAAAAACAGCTTATTTACCATTTCGAAAACGATATATCAGTCACTTTTTTTATTTAAATGCATAGGGTAATTTTGTTTTAATTAAAATTTATTACGAGATATTTCAAGCTTGTAAGATATTAATCCATTGCACCAACATCATGCAGATTTATACCATTATATTAAAATAAAATAATGAACATTTTATATAAAAATAAAAAATGATTAAAATAATGCGATGAAATTTGTGACTCATAAAGCCAAATTTTTTTTGTTCATCTTTAGTCTAAAGTTGTTTTTTGTCGGTTTGGAGAAGGATTGTTCTTATGAAATTTATGTTTAATTTATAAAAACCAATCATATAGCTTAATAAAAAGCATAGAAGTGGATTGAGAATGGTATTTTTACACATGTTAATGATTCTTATTTAAAGAATTTTTATGCAAAAAGGCAAAGGGCATTGTTTGTATTTTGACAGTTCACGTCTTATAATTCAGTGTCGTTTTAAGTTCAAACGCTATTTAATTTAGAGTTTTAAAGTAGCTGCTGAACAATGCCAGCTTTCCTTCGAATTAATTCCAACAAACTCCGGATGGAGTTTTTACTTACAGGATGCCCGCTGTGAAAAGCAACAGACCTGTCAATTTGTCCATGGGTCAAGTTTTAGAAGTAAACTTAAAATCCCCTGTGGCTATTGCATCAATCTTACACCGTCTATCAGGTGTCATCGTATTTTTACTCGTACCGGTACTTTTATGGATCTTAGACAAGTCTTTGTCTTCGCCTGAAGGTTTTGCTCAAGTTCAGGCTATTTTTAATAGCTTCATTGTGCGTTTTGTCGTATGGGTATTTGTAGCCGGCTTAATTTTCCACTTTATTGCGGGTGTTAAGCACTTACTTGCTGACCTAGGTTTTGCTGAAGAGCTACAAAGTGGTCGCATCGCAGCTACTATTTCATTGATCTTGTCTGCAATTGGTATCGTTGCGGCATTTGTATGGATTGTTATCTAATGAAAAGTGCTACTGGTTTAACGGGTTCAGGTTCTCGCGATTGGTTTATCCAACGTGTAAGTGCTGTCGTATTAGCGGTTTATACAGTTGTTGTTCTAGGTTGGATCCTATGCAATGGCGGTTTTAGCCATGAACAGTGGTACGGCTTTATGATGACAGCTCCAATGAAGATCTTATCTTTATTAGCCGTCTTATCTCTTGTTGCACATGCTTGGATTGGTATGTGGCAGGTATTCACGGATTATGTGACTACTCGCCAAATGGGTCCTTCAGCTTCAGGTTTACGCCTTGTACTGACTTCAGCAGTAATTATTGCTGTATTTGCATATGCGATCTGGGCAATCCAGATTTTTTGGGCGAATTGATAGGAAGAGATCATGGGCGCTATAACCCCTAAAGAAGATTACACAAATATTCCACACGAAACTTTCGATGCTGTCATCGTTGGTGGTGGTGGTTCTGGTATGCGCGCATCTTACCAACTTGCTCAAGCTGGTTTGAAAGTTGCTGTTTTAACTAAAGTATTCCCAACTCGTTCGCACACTGTTGCAGCGCAGGGTGGTATTGGTGCATCTCTTGGCAATATGCAAGAAGATAACTGGCACTACCACTTCTACGACACTGTTAAGGGTTCTGATTGGTTAGGCGACCAAGACGCAATCGAGTTTATGACGCGTGAAGCGCCGCAAGTGGTTTATGAGTTAGAACACTTGGGTATGCCATTTGACCGTAACGCAGACGGTACGATTTACCAACGTCCATTTGGTGGTCACTCTGCAAACTACGGTGAAAAAGCAGTGCCACGTGCCTGTGCTGCTGCTGACCGTACAGGTCACGCACTTCTTCACACGCTTTATCAAAGCAACGTGAAAATGGGCACTCAATTCTTTGTTGAATGGATCGCGCTTGATCTGATTCGTAACGAAGCGGGTGATGTTCTTGGTGTAACAGCAATCGACCAAGAAACAGGTAAAATTGCAGTATTCCAAGCCAAAGCAACATTATTTGCTACAGGTGGTGCAGGTCGTGTTTACCGTGCATCTACCAATGCTTATATCAATACGGGTGATGGCCTTGGTATGGCGGCTCGTGCAGGTATTCCATTGCAAGATATGGAATTCTGGCAGTTCCACCCAACGGGTGTGGCTGGTGCAGGCGTATTGTTAACTGAAGGTTGTCGTGGTGAAGGTGCAATCCTTCGTAACGATGCGGGTGAGCCGTTCATGGAACGCTATGCACCAACTTTAAAAGACTTGGCGCCACGTGACTTCGTATCACGTTCGATGGACCAAGAAATTAAAGAAGGTCGTGGTTGTGGTCCGAAGAAAGACTATATCTTGCTTGATATGACGCACTTGGGTGCTGAAACGATCATGAAGCGTCTTCCATCTGTATTTGAGATTGGTAAGAAATTCGCGAACGTGGATATCACGAAAGAGCCAATTCCAGTTGTACCAACAATTCACTACCAAATGGGTGGTATTCCAACGAATATCCATGGTCAGGTGGTTGTGCCTGAAGGTTCTGAAACTGAAGCATTTACAGCACATTATGATAAAGATAGCGATATCTATTCAACTAATGCGGGCGATCGTAACTTTACCAAGCCTGTGAAAGGCTTCTATGCAATTGGTGAGTGCTCTTGCGTATCTGTGCATGGTGCAAACCGTTTGGGTACGAACTCACTACTTGACTTGGTTGTATTTGGTAAAGCTGCAGGTGAACACATCATCGACTACGTGACTAAACACCACGGTGATGAATACCAACCGCTTCCTACGACTGTACTTGAGCAAACTGTTGCGCGTATCCGTAAATTGGATGACTCAACATCAGGTGAAAACGCTCAAGAAGTTGCAGATGCAATTCGTGACATCGTTCAAGACCATGCAGGTGTATTCCGTACGACTGCGCTTCTTGAAGAAGGTGTGAAGCAGATTCTTGCGATTGAGCCGCGTGTACGCAACATTCACTTAAAAGACAAATCTAAAGTATTTAACACTGCACGTGTAGAAGCTTTAGAAGTTGAAAACTTGTATGAAGTGGCAAAAGCGACATTGATTTCTGCTGCTGCTCGTAAAGAGTGTCGTGGTGCGCATACAGTTGTAGACTTTGAAGAGTCACCAGATCACCCAGCTTACCCGTATGGCCGTCGTGATGATGAGTGGATGAAACACACATTGTGGTTCTCTAGCGATAACCGTCTTGAGTACAAGCCTGTACGTTACAAGCCATTATCGGTTGCTGCAATTCCACCTAAACCACGTACATTCTAATTGGGAGAAGTAAGATGAGTAGAGGTACTCGTACATTTAATATCTACCGCTACGATCCTGATAAGGATAAAGCACCGTACATGCAAACGTTTAAGCTAGAGTTGACTGATAAGCACCGTATGTTGCTTGATGCACTTCTTGCATTAAAAGTTCAAGATGAATCATTAACATTCCGTCGTTCATGCCGTGAAGGTATTTGTGGTTCGGATGGTGTGAACATCAATGGTAAAAATGGTTTAGCGTGCCTTTGGAACCTAAACGATTTACCAGAAGTGATTACAGTTCGTCCTTTACCTGGGTTGCCAGTAGTTAAAGATTTAGTTGTGGATATGAATCAGTTCTACGATCAGTACAACAAAATTCACCCATTCTTGATCAACAACCAACCTGCGCCACCGAAAGAGCGTTTACAGTCTCCTGAAGATCGTGAACACTTAGATGGTTTATATGAATGTATTCTTTGTGCATGCTGTTCAACATCATGTCCATCATTCTGGTGGAACCCAGACAAGTTCTTGGGTCCTTCAGCGTTGTTGAATGCATACCGTTTCATCATCGACTCTCGTGATACAGCAACTCAAGAGCGTTTGGCTCGTCTTGACGACCCGTTCTCGCTCTTCCGTTGTAAAGGTATCATGAACTGTGTATCAGTATGTCCTAAAGGTTTGAACCCAACGAAAGCAATCGGTCACATCCGTAACATGCTTTTAGATGCTGCTGGTTAATCTTTAGACTGATATATTGGTCACAAAAAGCACACCCATGAGGTGTGCTTTTTTATTTTTGGTTAAAAATTTTTCTATTGCGTTAAATTTTTATGAAAAGACCGAAGTTGGCATTATTTTTGTTTGTAGTGTGCGACTTTTACTGGAAATGCACCAGATCAGTGAAAAGCACAGTGATTTAAAACAAATGTCATAAATAAGTGCAAGGATGAGTCTGCAAAAAAGTTATGAAGGTGTTAAGATGGGGCTTGTAAATGAGAGGGCATATTGAAAGATGGTGCTCTCTTTTCGTATGTGTTTTTTAGAGTAGACTTTGGTCTACGTTGAAACTCATTTTTATTTAAAGCACCATATATTAGATGAAATTTTGATATGTGTATTTCGCCAATTTATGAAAGGTATATGTCAAAAAAATCAATTGAAATATAGGGAGTATGCTAAAATTTTTGCACATTTATATTTAAAAAATGTGTGTTAAATATGTACATTAATTCAACATTTAAGCTGGACCAGAACGCGTATAAATGAGTGGATTAGTCGCTTTAGAAAAAATAATGTAAGGCTTTATTTTTTCTAAGTCGATTTGCAAAAAATTGCTCGGTTTTGGCCGGGTATGAATGAGTGATGATGCCGCTGAGGGCGTTATGATTCATTGTCACATTGGGTAATTCTAATGTAGTGATAACGCCTCATGGCATACGCCTTATGGGGACTAATGTCATGTTACCAATTTGACATTAATAATCATGGGGTTGCTTAAAAAGCATCCTGAAATGTTTTTGCAATAGGAAATGGGTCCACAAATGCAAGAAGTTGCTGACGCATTGCGTCTTGACACTGAACTTTCCGCTGATAGTGCAGCGTATATTGAAGAACTTTATGAGCAGTACTTGGCTGCACCAGACTCAGTAGAAGCTGACTGGCGTGCATACTTCGATAAATACCCGAAAGGTGATCAACCACACAGCAATGTACGTGAGCAATTCTTATTACTAGGTCGTAATTCAAGTCGTGTTCAAGCAGTGGTACAAAGTTCTGTTAGTACAGAACATGAACGTCGTCAAATTGGCGTACTACAACTGATCGCAGCGTACCGTAACCGTGGTCATCAAAAAGCAAAGCTTGATCCTTTAGGTTTAGCAAAACGTGAAATCGTACCTGATCTTGACCTTGCGGCACACGGCTTAACCCAATCTGATTTTGATACTGTATTCAATACAGGTAATCTTTTGATTGGTAAAGACGAAGCAACTTTAGGTGAAATGGTTCAAGCCATGGAAGCGACGTATTGTGCTTCGATTGGTGCAGAATACATGCACATTGTTGATACCAAAGAAAAACGTTGGATTCAACAACGTCTTGAAGGTGCACGTGGTCAATTCAATTTTACAGCAGATCAGAAAAAACACGTATTAGAACGTTTGACCGCTGCTGAAGGCCTAGAAAAATTCCTTGGTAATAAATACGTCGGCGCAAAACGTTTCGGCGTGGAAGGTGGTGAATCTTTTATTCCAATGGTTGATGCTTTGATTCAGCGTGCAGGTTCTGTAGGTTGTAAAGAAGTAGTCATTGGTATGCCACACCGTGGTCGTTTGAACCTTCTTGTAAACATTATGGGTAAAAACCCAGCAGACCTATTTGGTGAGTTCGAAGGTAAGAGCTTACATAAAAAAGGTTCTGGCGATGTGAAGTACCACCAAGGTTTCTCTTCAAACGTAATGACTCCAGGTGGCGAAGTTCACTTGGCATTGGCGTTTAACCCATCGCACTTAGAAATCGTTGGCCCTGTGGTTGAAGGTTCAGTACGTGCACGTCAAGTTCGTCGTAAAGACATTGGTGGCGATGACGTATTGCCAGTCATTGTTCACGGTGATGCTGCATTTGCAGGTCAAGGTGTGAACCAAGAAACCTTCCAAATGTCACAAACACGTGGCTATACAGTGGGTGGTACGGTTCACATTGTGGTGAATAACCAAGTTGGTTTCACAACATCTGACCCACGTGATGCGCGTTCTACAGAATACTGTACGGACATCGCGAAAATGATCCAAGCACCGATTTTCCATGTGAACGGTGATGATCCTGAATCAGTATTGTTTGTTGCGCAATTGGCACATGACTTCCGTCACACTTTCCGTAAAGACGTTGTCATTGACATGTTCTGTTACCGTCGTCGTGGTCACAACGAAGCGGATGAGCCAGCTGCAACTCAGCCAATGATGTATCAAGTCATTAACAAGAAAACGACAACCCGTGCATTGTATGCAGATCAATTGGTTCAAGAAAGCATATTAGACCGTGCTAAAGCAGATCAAATGGTAGAAGACTATCGTTCTGATCTAGAAGCAGGTAAGCATGTTGCCAATGCGTTGGTACTTGAGCCAAATACAAAAATGTTTGTAGATTGGGCACCGTACTTAGGACATGACTATACAGACGTATGGGATACCACATGTTCTGAAGACCGTCTAAAAGAACTGGGTCGCAAAATGCGCGAGCTTCCAGAAGGTTTCGTGATGCAGCGTCAGGTTGCAAAAGTGATTGATGATCGCTTAAAAATGCAAACTGGTGAAATGCCATTGAACTGGGGTGCTGCGGAAACTTTGGCTTATGCATCTATTTTAGATGATGGCTATTTGGTTCGTTTGACTGGTGAAGACGTAGGTCGTGGTACTTTCTCACACCGTCATGCAAAACTGCATAACCAAGTTGATGGTTCGACTTATATTCCGCTTTGCCATATCAAAGAAAACCAACCACGTACAGCGATTTATGACTCATTATTGTCTGAAATGGCGGTGTTAGGTTTTGAGTATGGTTATGCAACGACTCTGCCTAAGAGCTTGGTGATTTGGGAAGCACAATTTGGTGACTTCGCAAACTGTGCACAGGTTGTAATTGATCAGTTCATCGCATCAGGTGAAACCAAGTGGGAGCGTGTATGTGGTTTAACGCTACTTCTTCCTCATGGTTTTGAAGGTCAAGGGCCAGAGCACTCATCTGCACGTTTAGAGCGTTTCTTACAGCTATGTGCTGAAGACAACATGCAAGTGATGACACCGACTACACCTGCACAGATTTTCCATGCTTTACGTCGTCAAGCGATTCGCCCAATTCGTAAGCCAATGATCATCATGTCACCGAAGTCTTTGCTTCGTCACAAGCTTGCAACGTCTACTTTAAGTGAACTTGCAAATGGTACATTCCAAACAGTGATTGATGAAATCGACAACATCAACAAAGCAGACGTAACACGTTTAGTGCTTTGTGGTGGTAAGGTTTACTACGACTTGCTTGAGAAACGTCGTGAGCAAGAGTTGAATAACACTGCAATCGTTCGTATTGAACAATTGTATCCATACCCTGAACAACGTATTGCTGAAGTTCTTGCTCAATATCCAAATGTGAAAGATATTGTTTGGACCCAAGAAGAGCCGAAGAACCAGGGCGCTTGGTTATTCATTGCACCGCGTCTATATGATGATGTAATGAAATCTGCGAAACCAGTACGTATCAGTTATGCAGGTCGTGAAGCTTCTGCTGCACCGGCTTGTGGTTCACCATATTTGCATGCAAAACAACAAGCTCAGCTCGTAAATGACGCTTTAGCGATCGTAGCTGAATAACAGGAGATTCTTAGTAATGGCAACCGAAATTAAAGCACCGGTATTCCCAGAGTCAGTTGCTGACGGAACAATTGCAACTTGGCACAAACAACCAGGTGAAGCAGTATCACGTGACGAAGTGATTTGTGATATTGAAACTGACAAAGTTGTTTTAGAAGTTGTTGCTCCTGCTGACGGTACAATTGCATCCATCATTAAAGCTGAAGGTGACACTGTTCTTTCAAACGAAGTGATTGCAGAGTTTGAAGAAGGTGCTGTATCTGGCGCGGCACAAACTGAAGCTGTTCAGTCTGAAGCGAAAGTGGAAGTTGCTGCTGCACAAACTCAAGCAGGTGCTGCGCCTGTTGTTGAACGTGCTCAAGTTGCTGATCAAGCACCAGCAGTACGTAAAGCATTGACTGAGTCTGGTATTCCAGCAGCAGATGTTGCAGGTACAGGCCGTGGTGGTCGTATCACGAAAGAAGATGTAGCAAATCATCAAACTAAACCAGCAGCTCCAGCTGCAGCGCCTTTAAGTGTTGCTGTGGGTGAGCGTGTTGAGAAGCGTGTTCCGATGACACGTCTTCGTAAGCGTGTTGCTGAGCGTCTACTTGCTGCAACTCAAGAAACTGCAATGTTGACTACGTTTAACGAAGTGAACATGAAGCCAATCATGGAAATGCGTGCACAATATAAAGATGCGTTTGAAAAGCGTCATGGTGCTCGTCTTGGCTTTATGTCTTTCTTTGTTAAAGCAGCAACTGAAGCACTTAAACGTTATCCAGCGGTTAATGCTTCAATTGATGGTGATGACATTGTTTACCATGGTTACTATGACATCGGTGTAGCAGTATCTTCTGAGCGTGGTCTAGTTGTACCTGTGCTTCGTGATACAGACCGTATGAACTATGCTGAAGTTGAAAATGGTATCCGTGATTACGCTTATAAAGCGCGTGATGGCAAATTGGGTATCGAAGACATGACTGGCGGTACGTTCACGATTACCAATGGTGGTACATTCGGTTCATTATTATCTACTCCGATCTTAAATACGCCTCAAACAGCGATTTTGGGTATGCATAAAATCCAAGAGCGTCCAATGGCTGTCAATGGTCAAGTAGAAATCTTACCGATGATGTATTTAGCGCTTTCTTATGACCACCGTCTAATTGATGGTAAAGAAGCGGTAGGCTTCCTTGTAACAATTAAAGAATTGTTAGAAGAACCAGCTAAATTGATCCTTGACCTTTAATCTAAAGAATAAAACATGGGCTTAGGGCGATCCTCTAAGCCCATTTTTGGAGATAAACATGTCTCAACAATTTGATCTTGTTGTAATTGGTGGCGGCCCTGGCGGTTATGAAGCAGCGATTCGTGCTGCGCAGCTTGGTTTCAAAGTTGCGTGTATCGAAAAACGTGTACACAAAGGTAAACCATCTTTAGGTGGTACTTGCTTAAATGTGGGTTGTATCCCTTCTAAAGCATTGCTTGATTCTTCACATCATTATGAAGATACACTCCATGGCTTAGACGTTCATGGCATCACAGTTGAGAATGTACAACTTGACCTTGCTAAACTTTTAGCGCGTAAAGATAAAGTTGTAGATAACTTGACAGGTGGCGTTGCTCAATTACTGAAAGGTAATGGCATTGAATGGTTACAAGGTACTGGTAAATTACTTGCAGGTAAAAAAGTTGAATTCGCACCATTAGATGGCGGTGAAGTACAAGTTTTGGAACCTAAATTTGTCATTTTGGCAACGGGTTCAGTTCCTGTAAATATTCCAGTGGCTAAAGTTGATGAAGATCTTATCGTAGATTCAACGGGCGCATTAGAATTCCAAGAAGTTCCTAAACGTCTTGGTGTCATTGGGGCAGGTGTTATTGGCCTTGAACTTGGTTCAGTATGGCGTCGCCTAGGTTCTGAAGTTGTTGTATTTGAAGCAATGGATGCATTCTTACCAATGGCTGATAAAGCGTTGGCAAAAGACTACCAAAAGCTTTTGACTAAACAAGGTTTAGATATCCGTATCGGTGCAAAAGTTTCTGGTACTGAAATCAACGGTCGTGAAGTGACTGTTCAATACAACCAAGCGGGTGAAGACAAAACTGAAACTTTCGATAAGTTAATCGTTTGTGTAGGTCGTAAAGCTTATGCTGAAGGTTTATTGGCTGAAGACTCAGGTATTAAGTTGACTGAGCGTGGTCTAGTTGAAGTAAACGATTGGTGTGCAACGTCTGTTGACGGCGTATATGCAATTGGTGACTTAGTCCGTGGTCCAATGCTTGCGCATAAAGCAATGGAAGAGGGTGTAATGGCGGTTGAGCGTATGCATGGTCATGCTGCTCAAGTAAACTATGACACCATCATTTCTGTGATTTATACTCACCCTGAAGCGGCGTGGGTTGGTTTGACTGAAGAACAAGCCAAAGAAAAAGGTCACGAAGTTAAAACTGGACAATTCCCATTTGCTGTAAATGGTCGTGCTTTAGCTGCGAATGAATCTGCTGGTTTTGTGAAGTTTGTTGCAGATGCAAAAACTGACCGTCTATTAGGTATGCATATCATTGGCCCAGGTGCTTCTGATATTGTTCACCAAGGTATGATTGCACTTGAGTTTGTATCTTCTGTTGAAGATTTACAATTGATGACTTTTGGTCATCCTACTTATTCAGAAGTGGTTCATGAAGCTGCACTAGCAGTGGATGGTCGAGCGATTCACGCAATTCAGCGTAAACGCAAATAAGATAAAAAAAAGAGCGACTACGGTCGCTCTTTTTTGTTTCAGGTGGTTGTCTTATTTTGCAGAATCATCTAAAAATAAAGAGAAGAAGTTTTTTAAAAAATCCAAAATGTTTACTGTGATAGTAAACAGCTTCGGTGCAACAAAAAGTAAATAAGTAGTAATAAAAAGGTTAGTCGATGAATTTACATGAATATCAAGCTAAAGCGCTATTGAAAAAGTATGGTATGCCAGTCCAAGAAGGCGTACTCGCAACCACTCCACAAGAAGCAGTTCAAGCCTTTGAACAAATGGGCGGCAAGTTTGCTGTAATGAAGGCACAAGTGCATGCAGGCGGCCGTGGTAAGGCAGGTGGTGTAAAAGTTGTTAAGTCAGCAACAGAAGCTGCAGAATATGCAAAGAGCATCATCGGGACCAACCTCGTTACCTATCAAACAGATAGCCATGGTCAACCTGTCAACAGTGTGCTTGTCGCGGAAGATGTTTATCCTGTAGAGCGTGAACTGTATTTAGGCGCTGTGGTTGACCGCTCAAGCCGTCGTGTGACTTTTATGGCATCGACTGAAGGTGGTGTTGAAATTGAAAAAGTTGCAGAAGAAACCCCAGAAAAAATTATCAAAGTAGAAGTTGATCCTTTGGTTGGCTTACAGCCTTTCCAAGCACGTGAAGTTGCATTTAAGTTGAATTTGAAGGATGGACAAGTAAATCAATTCGTCAAAGTGATGTCTGCGGCATATCAAGCCTTCATTGAAAATGACTTTGCTCTTTTTGAAATTAACCCACTTTCAGTACGTGAAAATGGCGATATTTTATGTGTAGATGCCAAAGTTGGGATTGACTCAAATGCTTTATATCGTTTGCCTGAAATTGCGGCGCTACGAGATAAATCGCAGGAAAATGAACGCGAGTTAAAAGCATCTGAATTTGACCTGAACTACGTTGCACTTGAAGGCAACATTGGGTGTATGGTCAATGGTGCAGGCCTTGCGATGGCCACTATGGACATTATTAAACTTTACGGGGGGCAACCTGCGAACTTCCTAGATGTGGGTGGTGGCGCAACCAAAGACCGTGTAATTGAAGCGTTTAAAATTATTTTGGCAGATACCTCTGTGCAAGGGGTGTTGATTAATATCTTCGGTGGAATTGTACGTTGTGACATGATTGCTGAAGCGATTATTGCAGCGGTTCAAGAAGTAAATGTAACTGTGCCTGTGGTTGTTCGTTTAGAAGGGAACAATGCTGAATTGGGTGCCAAATTACTTGATGAATCAGGTTTAAAACTTATTTCTGCAAATGGTTTGTCAGATGCCGCAGAAAAAATCGTTGCTGCAGTAAAAGCGTAAGGAGTATCAATATGAGCGTATTAATTAATAAAGACACCAAAGTATTGGTACAAGGTTTTACAGGTAAAAATGGTACTTTTCACTCAGCACAAGCGCTGGATTATGGAACAAAAGTTGTTGGTGGCGTAACACCTGGTAAAGGTGGCACAACGCACCTTGATTTACCTGTATTTAACACGATGAAAGATGCAGTTGCTGGTACAGGTGCAGATGCAACTGTGATTTATGTCCCAGCTCCTTTTGTCTTGGATTCAATTATTGAAGCAGTGGACTCAGGTGTTGGACTGATTGTGGTGATTACCGAAGGTGTGCCAACTTTAGATATGCTCAAAGCTAAGCGTTATCTTGAAACCAATGGTAATGGTACGCGTTTGATTGGTCCAAACTGTCCAGGCATTATCACACCAGGTGAATGTAAAATCGGGATTATGCCAGGTCATATTCACCAATCTGGTAAGATCGGAATTATCTCACGTTCTGGTACCTTGACCTATGAAGCGGTTGCACAAACGACGAAACTTGGTTTAGGGCAATCAACTTGTATCGGTATTGGTGGTGATCCAATTCCAGGGATGAACCAAATTGATTGTTTGAAACTGTTCCAAGACGATCCGCAAACTGAAGCAATCATTATGATTGGTGAGATTGGTGGTACTGCTGAAGAAGAAGCAGCTGAATATATTCAGTCTCATGTGACTAAACCTGTCGTTGGTTATATCGCAGGTGTAACAGCGCCGAAGGGCAAACGTATGGGACATGCTGGAGCAATTATTTCGGGGGGTAAAGGGACTGCTGAAGAAAAATTCGCGGCATTTGAAAAAGCAGGAATGGCTTACACGCGTAGTCCCGCAGAATTAGGCTCTACAATGTTACAAGTACTTAAAGAGAAAGGTTTGGCTTAAGCACAGACTTAAAGCTTTAGAGAATCCCCAAAATTGGGGATTTTTTTATTATTTCATAGACATATCTAATAGAGTCCCGTAAAAAATCTCCGTTTTTCTTACATTTTTCATGACGAAAATTGGTTGGATTTCACTTACTACGAAAATACAATGTGATTGAAGTCACATAATTTAATTATGTGGTGATCTTTATTTACATAGTGTGAAAAGTATATGAATTATAAAAAGCCAATATGGATGATTTGTATTTTAGCTAGCACTTGCCCTGTAACACTTTTGCAAGCAGCAGATAACATTGATCAACTCCGAGAAGAGAGTGTTGTTTTGATTCGATCAGGTCAAGTTGATCAAGGTCTTGAACGGTTAAGGGCTTTATTGGCACAACAACCACAAAATCAAAAGCTCATTGCAGACTATATGGTCAGTGCCTATGCGCATCAGAAAGTAACTGCATCAGATCTAGCCCATTTACAAGATATTAGTGTTCAACGTTTTCCTGAATATGCATGGTTAAGTGTTGTGAAGGCTCAGCGTGATTTAAGACAGTTCAATACCGCTGCAAACTGGGCTGAAATGTTTTACCAACAGAGTAAACAACAGCAATGGTTAGTGTGGCAAGTTGTATTAAATGCAGAGGCTGGACAAACGGTTCAAGCAAAAAAATTACTGGCACAAGTCAAAACAGAACAGCTCAGCCCTGACTATTTAGCACAAATGTCATATGCCTACCGCGTTCTGAGTATGCCGGTTGAAGCATTGGAAAGCTCAGAGGCAGCACTGAACCAACAGGTCAATCCTGATCTACAAGAGCAATATGTTTTAGCCCTGATGGTGAATAGTGCTTATGTTGAAGCTGAGGAATATATTCAAAGTCATGGTTTAAATGAATTACGTCCAAACTTGCGTCATAGTGTAAAGCTTAATGAGTTTTCTCAACGTATCCAAAATGCAATTCAGTCCCAGCGTATGTTGACCTATCGTGATCAAGGTATGCAAGCCTATAACAAGCTTGATCAAGTGATTGCGGCAATGCAGCGTTATGAAACTGAGTTACCCGAAGATCAGGCGCTTCGTCGCAAGTTTTATTATGACTACAGCTATGCTTTAAATGCACGACAAGCATCTCATGAGGTTTTAGCTGAATTAAAAAAAGTGAATTTGCCAATTGCGGATATGCCTGCTTATGTACGTCATGCTGCAGCAGACAGTTATTTGAGATTGCGTCAGCCTAAGCAAGCGGAAGTGTATTATCGCAGTTTATTATTAGAAAAAAATTATCCTAATTACGACGTCTATGCAGGTTTGTATTATTCTCTGATTGAACAAGAAAAGTTTAAGCAAGCTGATCAGTTGATTGTTCAGATGGATCATTTATTACCGACTTTTAAATACAGCAATGCAAAAGGTGTAAATAGAACTACACACGATGACCGTTTTGAATATTTGGGTTTAAAAGGTCTGAACTATGCCTATCGTAACGAACATGCCAAAGCTGAACATTATTTTGAGCAGTTGGTGGCACAAGCACCTAATAATGTGAGTTATCAAAACAATCTTGCTTTAATTCAGCGTTGGCGAGAAAAACCAAAACTATCTGAAAGTAACTTATCCCAACTACAAGGGGTAGAGCCGATTGATCAGGCAACGCGTATTAACCATATGCAAAATAATCAAGCTCTTGGAAATATTCAGGCTTGGCGTGCTCAGAATGCAGATTTAATGCAACGCTCACCTTTAGATACAGGGGTTCGACTTAGCCAGAAAGAGTTGAATGACCGTAATCGACCAACTATTCAGCACCAAAGTATGCTTTCAAAAAGCAAATCTGACAGTCGTGACTTACTTGGGCAGTTAAAAGGTTCGCGTGAGCGCGAGCATCAAACGCGTCTGAATAGCCCTTGGTTTTATGATAACTATCGTGCTTATGCTATGCAGGACTATCGTTGGTCTGAGTTTGATGACGGCAAGGTGAAAGATAATCGGATTGGACTTGGACTTGAATGGGCATCAAAACGAAAATCAGCAAGTATTGCATTATCGCAGACTACAAACGGAGATCGTCTAGGTGCTGAACTACAATGGTCACAGTGGTTGAATGATCATTGGAACTATCATTTGGCTTATAACAGCCAAGCCGATATTCCCTTACAAGCTATACGCAATGGTGATGAAGGACAGTCTTACAGCTTGGGTTTTGATTGGCAGCAGAATGAGTCTCGTAAGGCAGGGGCAACTTATCAACTGACGGATATTGATGATAACAATACGCGCCAAGAAGTGGCTGCCTATTTTAGGCAACAGATTTATCAAGCACCACATCATATTACGCAAGCCATTTTACGGGGCTATTACGGTCAAAATGATGATGTCCGCGTGGATTATTTTAATCCTGAGTCGAATTACAGTTTAGAAGTCGGCTTAGAGCATGAGTGGATGACATGGCGTCATTATGATCGCCATTTTAGTCAGCACTTTGAAGCAAGTGTAGGGACGTATAAGCAAAAAGACTATTCGGCAGAAGCAATTTATAACATTTATTACCAACATGATTGGCAACTGTCGAGAACATGGAAGCTCAATTACGGCATAGGTTGGGGAATCCATCCTTATGATGGTGATTCTGAGAAACGTACTTATGGGGTGATTGGCTTTGAGGGGCGCTTCTAATGAAAAAATTCATCAATATATTAATCGCAATGAGTTTAACGGGAACACTCTTTGTTCCAAACCTTTCATATGCAGAATTGCAAAAACCTAAACAAATTAAATTACAAGATAATCAGTTTGTGACTTTAACTTTTCATGATGTACGGGATGATGTTGCAAAAAGTGGTGATCGTGATGTGTACGCGATTAGCACCAAAAATCTGGCGCAGTATCTAGAATGGATACAGCGTGAAGGATGGCAGCCAATTCGTCTAGAAGATATTTGGCTGGCAAGGCAGGGGAAAAAAATATTACCTAACAAGGCTTTACTATTAACTTTTGATGATGGGGCATTGAGTAGTTATAACCGGGTTTTTCCACTGTTAAAGCAGTATAAAATGCCAGCAGTATTTGCAATACCAACCAGCTGGATTAATGGTAATACCAAAGATGCCTATGAGGCATACGGTGTAGGCAACTTAATGACATGGCCACAAATGCGTGAAATGGCTGCATCAGGTTATGCTGAATTTGTATCTCACTCTGATAATTTACACCGTGGCATTTTGGCGAACCCACAGCAAAATATGGAACCAGCAGCCATTACTCGTCAATATTTTGAAAAACAAAAAACTTATGAAACAGAGGCTGAATATCGCAGTCGAGTGGTTGCCGACTTAAAAAAATCAAAACAGGTATTAGATCGTGAGCTGGCTATAAATAGTCGCGCTATTTTCTGGCCTTATGGTGCAGTCACTGCGGAAAGTGAAGAATTGGCAGCTAAAGCAGGCTTACCGATGTCTTTTAGTTTAGGTAGTGTTGCTCCTCTGGCAGACTCGGTAAAAACATATCAACGTGCTTTGATTATGGATAACCCAACACCTGAAATGATTAATCAGGAAATGTTGGAGTTTTTGAATTATGTCCGAGCACCTTATAAGCAGCGGAAGAGTTTTTTGCGTTTTGATTTAGCAGAAATGCAATCGGTCGATAATGAGCAGTTTAATCAGAAACTCGGACAGTTATTGGATCGTGTCGATGGTTTAAAAACCAATACCTTGATTCTTAAAGCCGTGTCAGATAGCAACGGTGATGGAAAAATTGATGCTGCATATTTCCCCAATCGGCAGTTGAAAATGCAGCAAGATATGCTGAATCGTGTGGTATGGCAGTCACGGACACGTATTGCTAACCGTGTTTATGCCGAGCTCCCAATCAGCTTGGAAACTGAACAGAATGTAGACCTTGCGATGTTGACGGCTGACTTGGTAAAGAATAATAGCTCGATTGAAGGGTTAATGTTGGATACGGGTTCGATGCTAGACTGCGCGATCGGTCAGCAAAAATGGACTCCTAATTGCGAAGCTCAAGTAAATCGCGTCTTCAAAATCAAAGAGCGAACCAAGGAGCAGGCAAAGTACTATGCCAATATCAGTAATAATTACCAAACAGCGCTGAAAGTTAATTTAGAACAAACCCAGTTAGACGGTTTAAAGCCTTTATTAGACTATACCTTAGAGTATGCAGATTTTCTTTATGTTGAGCTAGATCCTATCCAACAACCAGAGGTATTTAATGCCTTTGTTAAACAACTTAAAACTTTGAATGAAAAAGAGCAGCAGTATTTGATTGCGAGCTTTAATGTCCCAACTCCGCTTAGCACCCAACAGGTAAAACAGCTCAAAAAGAGTTATCAACAACTGAGAAGTTTAGCGATTCAAAAAGTAGGTGTAAATAATTACAGCTTTAATCTTGCGGAGGTGATTCATCAAAATTTTTATCTTGAGCTGAGTTTAAATAGCAGCCCATTGAATTACCGCGATCCATTTACTCAAAAAGTTTTGGAGAAAAAATAATGCAATGGTTATTTAATTTAAGATTTAGCGACTACTATTTTGGTTTTGCATTTTTATATCCACTCTTTATGGCTTGGCTATGGATTGCAGGCGGAATATGGTTCTATTTAAAACGTGAATATCGGGAGAATGATGTTCCACAACCAAGTGAGCATGCCTGTAGTATTTTGATTCCTTGTTTCAATGAAGAAGATCAAGTTCGAGAAACCATTAAATACGCTATGCAAACGCAATATCCTGACTTTGAAGTGATTGCGATTAATGATGGCAGTAGCGATAAAACTGCTGAAATTCTAGATGAGTTACAGCAAACCTACTCACGTTTACGTGTGGTGCATCTGGCTGAAAACCAAGGAAAAGCTTATGCACTAAAAGCGGGAGCTATGGTCAGTCAGCATGAATATCTGATTTGTATAGATGGTGACGCTTTATTGCACCCACATGCTGTGCTATGGATGATGCACCATTTAACACGATTTCCACGTGTGGGGGCTGTGACGGGGAACCCTCGAATTATCAACCGTTCAAGTATTTTAGGCAAAATTCAGGTCGGTGAGTTCTCATCTATTATTGGTCTCATTAAACGTTCACAACGGACTTATGGTCGGATCTTTACAGTGTCTGGGGTATTGGTCGGATTCCGTAAAACTGCTTTGGATCGT
This sequence comes from Acinetobacter sp. WCHAc060042, assembly GCF_003231195.1. Lineage (NCBI taxonomy): Bacteria > Pseudomonadati > Pseudomonadota > Gammaproteobacteria > Moraxellales > Moraxellaceae > Acinetobacter > Acinetobacter sp. WCHAc060042. Next base: position 21,830 of record NZ_QKVN01000008.1, on the reverse strand, counting down.
ATTGGATACTGGCGTGACGACATGATTACTGAAGATATTGATGTGTCATGGCGTTTGCAATTTGACCATTGGGATCTGCACTATGTGCCAAATGCACTCGGCTATATTTATATGCCAGAGACCTTTATTGGCTTATGGAAGCAACGTTTACGTTGGGCGCAAGGTGGAATAGAGGTCTTATTGGCCTATAGCAAACAAATGTTTAACTGGCGTTTACGCCGTATGTGGCCAGTCGCGATTGAGTCTATGATCAGTATCCTCTGGGCCTATGTGATGTTCGGTATCATTATTTTATATCTCTACGGTTTGTTTTTTCCATTACCTGGTGAGTGGGCGATTCAGTCCTTTATCCCGCAGTGGTATGGGGTAATTTTAGGGGTTACCTGCCTTATTCAGTTCTTTGTCAGTTTGATGATTGATAACCGATATGATCGTGGTCGTATTTTGAGAAATTATTTTTGGGTGATTTGGTATCCACTGTTCTTTTGGCTGTTAACCATGATGACAACGGTTGCTTCTGTACCGAAAACCTTATTGAAAACGCAAAAGCGTGCTCGATGGGTGAGTCCAGACCGTGGTTTTAGAGGAGAGACCAAAGATGCAAAAAACTGAAAACTTTAAAATAATTACTGATGAAAACTTACTAGACATCCCTAGCTATATAGACCGACCAGAATATGTTCGAAATAAAACAGCAGGTTATAGTCTGTTGGCGCTTGGGTGGATCACTTGGATGTGGTTGTTTTTACCATTACTCACAGTTCTGTTTTGGTTATTTGAAGGAAGCTTGGTTTATGAGCAATTGATTGTGGCAGAAATGCCACGGAAGCCCTTGAATCTGTTTCATTTAACAGGGTTGATTACGTTTTTCATTCTGTGTCTGTTTATTTGGGCGAGTTATAATTGGTATCGGTTTCATAATAATGAAAAGCGCTTATTTCCGAGCAATGTCATGCCATCTGAACTTGCGCATAGTTTTCGTGTCAGCACGACAGATATTAAACGTTTGCAATATGCAGACAACATTACCTTACACTACAGTGAGGATGGTGAACTGACTACTTATGATCTAAATGATCAGGCGAAAACACTGGATTCAAAGCCGCTGCGTGTGGATGTTGTTGTACAAAATCATCTGGATAATAACCAAAATGCTTAACGCCGTGTTGTTTAAGTAACTGCATGGTTTCAGCGAGCTCAGCGCTGGAAATTTTCTGATTATTTTTCCAGTTGATGGCTTGAAGTTCAAAAATAGTACGATCCAAGTTTGGGTCGTATTTTTTGGCCTGAGCAATCAGGTCCAAGTAAAATTGACGATGATTCGGACTGTCCTCCATATAAGGCATCGCCATAATTGCATTATAGTCATAATAGGCTAGGGTACTGGCTTGGGATTGACTAAACCACTGTTCGCTCTTTGGATTGAGCACAACTGGTGCATACATGTTACGAGCGGTGAGTAAATTTGGCTGCTGTTTTCTTAAAACTTGGCTTAAGCCCGCTGCAAACTGGTCCAAATAAGCAGTTTTATACTGTGCAAATTTAAACTGTTCAGGGTGCTTTGGATCACGGAGCATAGATAGATCTTTAAATCCCCATACTTCATACATTTTTTCGGCTACGATAGATACATCTTCATGATCATTAAGGGTTATGTCGTCATGGTACAAAATGCCGTCGACTTTATTTCTGCTTATAAAATCATTGAATATCTCAGTAACCAATTTCATATTCTGAGGCTCAAAGGGGCTGATACGAATATAAGCATTTGATACTTTTTGACTATTTTCCACATATTGTAATTGGTCTTGTCGAGGAAATTCCCATGCTATGAGAGGAAACCATGCATAGACTTGCTTTACCTGAGTTTGTTGTCGAATTTCGCGCAAAACTTGCGGGAATAAATTATCACGCGTTGGAATATGTCTATTTTCAAAATAAACTTGGTCTGCCGAACCGTTAGCATCAGGATCAGCAAAGGCTTGTAAAAAAATAGTATTTGGTTGGATCTGTTGTATACGCGCAATTAATGCTTGGATGTTTTGCTGTTGTTGGGTTTTATCTGGATCGAAGACATAGTCTAAATCAATATGCATAATACGCATTTGATCTATTTTTGTTGCGGTAGAATGTTGAATATTTTGTGCTTGATACTCCGCAACAATGGTATCTATTGGGTGATTTTTGATCAGAACGGGAGGTGTTGGTTGATGTATGACATTACATGCGAACAGGGGCAGTATGGTTATACAGGTGAGTAATATGTTCAGTTTTTTATGCTTTAAAAAATAAACCATGGTGTTTCATGAAAAACAGAGTATGAATAAATACTGTAATCGAAAAGCCAAGCGTGAGGGGCGTTTTTATGTATGCTTGTGTGAGCTTAAATTTGTAGGTAGATTAAACCGTAAGGCATTAGAACTCTTGCAAAAGTTAAAAAATGATCATTCATTGGCAATAAAATAAGTGTTGAACATCACTTCTCTCTTGTTGAAAAGGTTAGAATGAAGGCGGATTCTTCCTATAAATCCTCTCTCTAGCCCTTTCCTTTACAAAGGAGAAGGAACTTTCATTGTGATTTCAATACAGCTCAAAAAATGAATGATGCAAGAAATCCATTGTATGGCCATAAGCTGCTAAAGCTGTTGAACAAAAACAGTGAGGATTGCAGCTAAAGCCAATGTCATGGATATTTCGTATTGCTTGCGATCGCTATTTTATTGAATGGCTGTGTTATATTCTTTATTTATATACTAATTTTTCGTAGAACAGTATTACAGATGTTGAATTCCATTCATTTGTGCTTTTGTCGTTTTTTATTGTTGTTATGGTTACCGATTAATACGGCCTATGCTAAAAATGAAGATGTCTATTTGGTTGAGTTTATGGGCGATGAAATCTTTCATCATTATCAGGACTTAGCGGAACAACATGAAGAAGAAGAAAAAAATTATACACTGATGAATAATGATTTTTATGAGAATGAGTATATCCGAGTATTTAACTATACAGCCTACAATGTAGATAGTTTGAGCCATAAATTAGGGACTGGAGAGTTTCATAGTTCTGATTTGGATGCGCTTAGCATTTCATTTGGTTATGGTGTTGAAATTAAGGTTAACAAAAGAAATAAAATTGGATATGAGTACCTTTCAAGTTTTCCCTATGATCGCGGGCAGTTGATACGGATTTTTTGGGTGCGACTGTTTTAAAGATTGCGTGTGAATACAGAGTGTAGCTCAAATAGGTTCAGCATATTCTCAATAAGAATGCTTGCATAGGCTCCGTATAGGAGACTTTAAACATCAAAAATATGATGTTAGGTTTCGGCCAAACAGTGCTTTAATTTCAGTAGGGATGAGGGCAGTTTGGAATTTAAATCAGATGTTTAGTGGATTTTTTAAAATGTCTGTTTCCCTCTTTTAAGCGATAAAGCTGTGATAACGGAATAAAAAACGCGACCCATCGTCGCGTTTTTTAGATATGAAAATTTATGCACTTTTTACATTTTGTGGTTTTAAACTTTGGGTTAAGCCATTAATGTCACCGCCTTGAATCCCTAGTTCATTCATTAAACTATCAATCAAAGGTGCTTGAGTGCGATAGCGTAGGGCACTGTTTACCACCTGATCGGACAGTGCTACAGAGGATTGTTCTGTGCCATCTGCGGATGTTGATGATACTGTGCCTACATTTCCTAAGCCATTGACTTGTAAGATCTTAATGTCATCAATGTTTTCCATTGGTTTAACGCTTTCACGAATGATTTCTGGTAAGTATTTCAATAGCGCCAAACGAATTTGCATTTCCACCTGTTCAGGGGACAGTACATTGTTGGCTTCATTCACTGCACGTGTACCATCGGCATCGACTTGGTATTGTTTTTCCATCGCCTGCGCTAAAAGAATTTTGGCATCTGATTCACCTTTAGCTTTTAAGCGAGCTTGCTCGGCTTGAGCTTCTGCTGCAATACGAACTGCTTCGGCATCATCTGCAGCGGCTTGTTTACCTGCTTCAGCAGCCACGGTAATCGCAATTGCATCTTTCTCAGCGGCTTGTTTTGCAGCGACCAATTCAACAGCTTTTTGACGCTCAGCACGTTGTGTTTCACGGACTGTAATCACTTCTTCTTCAGCTTTAACCGCTTCAGCACGAGCACGGTCAGCAGAGGCTTTGGCTTCGGATTCTTCACGCGATTTTTCAGCAATTGCAATGGCACGAGACTGCTCTGCAAGTTCAATAGTTTTCTTCTGTTCAACCTGAGCTTGTTCAATAATTTGTGATTTTTGAATATTTTGACTTTCTACATCTCGTGCAGCGCTGATGCGTTTTAGTTCAACTTCACGTTCAGCTGCAATACGTGCCTCTTCTGCTTCACGTTTTTTCACAGCTTCTTGAGAAGCAATCTCGGCCAGTTGTTCTGCACGACGAACCGCAATTTCACGTTCTTGTTGTAGTTTTGCGTATTCTTCTTCGCGTAAGATCTGCAAACGTGCTTGTTCTGCTTCTAGGTTTTTGGTTTTAATGGCAAGGTCAGCATCTTGCTCGATGTGATTTCGTTTACGACGGCGGTCTTCAATGGTTTCAGTTAGCTTGGTTAAACCCTCAGCATCGAAGGCATTTTGCGGGTTAAAATATTTAAAGCCTGTTTGGTCTAGACCTGTTAAAGACACAGTTTCAAGTTCTAAGCCGTTTTTATGCAAGTCTTCAGACACCACTTGTTGTACTTTTTGCACGAAATCTACACGTTTTTCATGTAACTCTTCCATCGCCATTTCTGCGGCAACGGCACGCAGTGAGTCGACAAATTTACCTTCGACTAAGTTTTTTAACTCATTCGGCGACATGGTTTTTTGACCCAAGGTTTGCGCGGCAATTGCAATCGACTCAGCCATAGGCTTTACACGAACATAGAATTCTGCCATCACGTCGACGCGCATACGGTCACGAGTAATTAGTGCTTGGTCATCGGCACGACGAACTTCTAAGCGCAGGGTATTCATATTGACAGGGATAATTTCATGTAGGACTGGTAGTACAATTGCACCTCCACCTAAAATGACCTTTTCACCACCAAAACCAGTACGAACAAAAGAAATTTCTTTGCTTGAACGACGGTATAAACGGGCAATAATAATGCCGATAATGACGAGGGCAGCAAAGATAATCCCTGCAAGAATAAGAATGTTATAGAGATTGTTTGTGAGCATAATGATCTCGATTTTATTTAAAGTTATAAATGAAGAATTAAAAAGTGACTAAACGGAAATGGCCTTAAAGCCAATATGGGTTTTTTGGGTCAAAATGACTTCTTGACCTTGTGAAAAATGAATATCAGCTTCGGGTTCAACCATAATATAGTGGGTTTGTCCAAATTGGTCTTTTACGCGTGCCTGCGCAGGCGAGTTGACTTTCGCTTCTCCCAAAACAATCAAAGCTGTGCGACCAATCAGCTCTTCACTATAAATGGCTGTGGTTTCATCTTGAGGTAAAATCTTGGCAATCAGCATTGCACTATAGCGAATGAAAGGCATCGAGACGACAAGACAAAGTGGTGCGATAATCCATGCACTAAAATATGTGGCAGTGAAGCTCTGAATTATGGATTGCAGAATAAAGCCAGTTAAACTATATAAAGTCAGAAAGATAATCAGCCAGACCAATAAAGGAACACGACCGATAAAGAGCCAGTCTAATAAAGCATTCAGCCAGCCCTGATCAGCATCTAAAGCAATATCAACATCTTTAGACGTACTGAGATCATCGGGTAAGAATTGGTCGAGTAAACCTTGTGAACCTCCACCAAAAACCAATAAAATCAGTTCCAGAAGCCCCAATAGAAACATGAGGCATAAACAAATGCTAAAAATTAAATTAGAAGGGTGAGTAAATAATTCCCACATTTGAAAGATTCTCTATTTTTATGCTGTTGTCTGTTAAGTATAAATTTTTAAACAAAATTGTATTAAAACTGAACTTTAGCATAGCACCCAAATTAATGAATGTCTAAGCGAGTTACAGCATAAATTGGCAAGAGTTTGCATGTTGTTTTATAAAATTCAGACAAAAAAATACGCAATGATTGGGGTTTTCATTGCGTAGAACTACGAATCTGTTGTTACACAGTTTCGGTAAAAAGGAGAAATGTTATATCTCAGAGGTTAATCTAAGCTATGAAGTTATAATAATCGCTGAGGACGGTTATTTCATGAGTATTCACGTTAAGTACTGTAAATTTAGGTTAACAAGCGACGTAAAATGTCACTTTTAAGTTGAAAATAGCTTATTTTACATTCAAAAAAAGCCTTTCTCAAAGAGAAAGGCTTTTAGTTGCTCATTGAAACGTATTTTAATTGCGAATCACTTTAGAAGTGAAATACGCCTAAACCAGATTTCACTTCATCTAAAGTTTGTTGCGTAATGTCGCGACATTTGTCTGTGCCTGTTTTCAAAATATCCATGATGTAATCAGGATCTTTTGCAAGTTCCATACGGCGTTCACGAATTGGGGTAATCAGTTCCTTCAACACGCCTTCAAGGCGTTTTTTCACAGTACCATCACCTAAGCCACCCCGACGATAATGTGCTTTGAGTTCTTCAACTTCTTCTTTGTTTGGATCAAAAGCATCTAAATAAGTAAATACAATATTGCCTTCGACTTGACCTGGATCTTCAATACGTAAGTGGTTCGGGTCAGTGTACATTGCATTAACTGCTTTTTTGATGTCTTTATCTGATGCATCAAGCACAATCGTATTACCCAACGATTTAGACATTTTGGCTTTGCCATCAAAGCCTGGTAAACGGCCTACGTTCGAAAGTAGCGCTTTACACTCTGGAAGTAATTCTTGACCAATTTGGCGGTTTAAACGACGCACGATTTCATTGGTCTGTTCGATCATTGGAATTTGGTCTTCACCCACAGGTACAACCGTTGCTTTAAATGCAGTGATGTCTGCTGCTTGTGCAACTGGGTAGCATAGGAAACCCGCTGGGATATCACGCTCAAAACCACGCATCTGAATTTCAGATTTGATCGTGGGGTTACGCTCTAAACGAGATACGGTCACAAAGTTGAGATACAACATGGTCAGTTCATTCAGTGCAGGTAAGCTGGATTGCACACAAATGGTGGTTTTGGTTGGGTCAATACCCACGGCTAAGTAATCAGTAGCAACTTCAATAATATTGCGGCGTACTTTTTCAAAGTTATCAGCATTGTCTGTGAAAGCTTGCGCATCTGCTAAGAGTAAATGCTGATGGTGAGAATCCTGTAAACCTACGCGAGAACGTAAAGATCCTACAAAGTGCCCTAAATGAAGTTGTCCCGTTGGACGGTCGCCTGTCAAAATCACAGGACGGTTGTCTTGATTACTCATTACTTATTTCCAAAGTCGTCTTAGCGACATGCTATTTTCAAAGAATGCAGACATTGTACGGCATAATCTTTTTGAATGTCAGTGTTAAAAAAATGGGAGCGAAAAAAATATAAAATTCAGGCAAATTTCAAAAAACAAATATTCAAAAGGCTAAATCACAGATTAAAATGTCAAAATTCTTAAGATGGATAAAAATAAATGGCGAGTAGCTTATTAATATTACTAGACGATATTGCCACGATATTAGATGACGTTGCTGTCATGAGTAAAATGGCAGCGAAGAAAACAGCAGGGGTTCTTGGTGATGACTTAGCTCTAAATGCGCAGCAGGTGAGTGGAGTTCGTACTGACCGTGAGTTGCCTGTAGTTTGGGCGGTGGCCAAAGGCTCATTTATTAATAAACTGATTTTAGTCCCTGCTGCGCTGTTGATTAGTGTGGTTGCCCCGTGGTTGATTACGCCTTTACTTATGATTGGTGGTTTATTTCTATGCTATGAAGGGGTGGAGAAAGTTTTACACAGCCTGCATCATAAAAAAGCCAAAACTGAAGAAGAAGCCAGTCATGAAATAGCAGCGATTGAAACGGATTTGGCAACTTTTGAAAAAGATAAGGTCAAAGGGGCGATTCGTACCGACTTTATTTTGTCGGCAGAAATTGTGGTAATTTCATTAGGAACTGTAGCTGCTGCTACTTTTTCGACCAAAGTCATGGTGCTATCCGTAATTGCTATCATTATGACAGTAGGGGTATATGGTTTTGTCGCAATGATTGTCAAAATTGATGATTTGGGATTGTATTTGACTGAACAGGCGTCTTCTGTGAAGCAAAGTATTGGTCGTGGTTTATTGGCTTTTGCACCGAAGTTGATGAAGACTTTGACCATTGTGGGAACGATCGCGATGTTTTTGGTGGGGGGGGGCATCATTTCGCATGGTGTGCCTTTATTACATCATTTCACTGAAGGTTCAGTGGATTATGCTGAACATATCCCAACTGTGGGTAGCATCGTAGGTGCATTGACACCAACATTGATAAATCTGGTGATTGGTTTTGTGGCGGGTTTGATTGTTTTAGCTATCGTAAGTTTGATTAAAAAAGTTTGGCCGACGTCAAAAAAGGCATAAACTGAATCAGTTAGGCATGAATTAGAAAAAGGAAGCGTGCTATGCGTTGGAAGGGACGTCGAGTCAGTAGTAATGTAGAAGATCGTCGCGGTGGTGGCGGTGTTAAAGCAGGTGGGATCAGCATCTTAGGGTTGATTGTGGCATTTGTGGCATGGAAGTTTTTGGGCGTCGACCCACAGCAGGCGTATCAAGCCACCAAGCAAGTGACGGCTCAAACGGGAACATCTGAAACTCAAGGTTTGGAGAATCCGACACCTGACCAGCAAGAGGCTATTGAATTTGTTGGGACAGTACTGGCAGATACCGAGGACACGTGGAGCCAAGTGTTCCAACAGCAGTTAGGGCAGCAATATGTCCCACCGAAGTTGGTGATGTTTTCTGGCGCGGTGAATTCAGGTTGTGGTACTGCTCAATCTGCGATGGGACCGTTTTACTGCCCTGCAGATCAAAAAGTATATATCGACACCGCTTTCTTTAAAGATATGCGTACGCAGATGGGGATTGGTGGTGAACAAAACCAAACCGAACTGAACCGTCAAGACCAAGCGGGTGACTTTGCTCAAGCTTATGTCGTCGCGCATGAAGTCGGGCATCATATTCAGACGCTTTTGGGTATTTCTGAACAGGTGCAGCAGGCACGTGCGCAGGGTTCACAAACTCAAGGCAATGCTTTATCAGTACGCCAAGAGTTACAAGCTGACTGTTTAGCGGGTGTCTGGGCGCATCATAATAATCAACGTACTCAGTTCTTAGAACAGGGTGATATTGAAGAAGCCATGGATGCTGCAAATAAGATTGGCGATGATTACTTGCAAAAGCGTGCAACTGGTCAGGTTGTGCCAGATAGCTTTACCCATGGAACCAGTCAGCAACGTATGAAATGGTTTGAGACAGGATTCAAATCTGGCCAGCTCAACAGTTGTGATACCTTTAATCAGGCAATTTAAGCTATTTGTAATAAAAAAGGCGATTAAACGCCTTTTTTATTTCGATATATTGGATTTTTATCGGTTTAAGAATTGTTTAAAGTTTCGTGCAACACGCACGCTTACATAAAGTGCGATGAGTGCAAATAGCAATACACCAAAAATCACATACTTTAAGTTACTCACATCGGCACGGTAAAATTGTTGAATCTGCTCTGCTGTGTAACGCAACGTTTTGATTTGCTGAGTACTAGTGTCGAGATAACTGACTTGTTGGATATAATTAAACGGACCTGCTTTGAAAAGTTCAATGGATTGAATTTGACGGGTATGTTGTTCGTTGTAGTCATCCACACAAATGTCAGTTAAATAATGATCGCAACTGAGTTTAGCAATATAGCCTTGATTCGCCACATGCAAATAAATATGCTCATCTGGGGCTTTATTATTTGAAAGTAAAACCAAAGTTTGCTCAGGGCTAGAGTTCATTTTAAAACTTTGTGCTGCGGCAAAATTCTGGTCTGCTTGCCAGATATCTTTGCCTTTAGCAAAACAAGTCAAAAACAACGCAAAAGTTGTTAAGAAAATAATCAGTGCGAAGAACATTCGAAAGACTGTTTTAAAGGTGAATGGCATAGGAGATCAAACTTTAAAAATGGGGAAGATCACGCATAAAAGACATGCATCGGCACTATGTTAATTCATCATCAAAAGAAATGTTAAAAAAATTATTTTTTTCGGGCTTGGGATGTAAAAATGATTAGAATATTTTGACGAAGCATGTTTATGGCATCATTATTTATGGTCTAAATAAGGATCTAAAGTCGTAATCAGCCCCACCGCCCAATTTGGAAGTTCAATGGGAAATTATTTTTTTCTACAAGTTTTTACCGTTATTTTTGCATTATCTATTGCAACCACTATTTTTAATAAACGTATTTTAGGTTTTCCCCAAGCCATCGGCGTGCCGATTGTTTCTGCTATTTTTGTCTTTATTTTGCAGTGGGGTGCAAGTCTGCTAAGTGGCAATCAGTTTATAACCATCAATATTCATAACATTGAAGATGCTGTACGGCACATTGATTTTTATGACTTTCTAATCAATGGTGTGATCTGCTTCATTTTGACCTCATCCGCATTGAAGTTCAAAGTTTCAGATTTACGTAGTCATTGGAAACCGATCAGTATTTTAGCCAGTATTGCGCTGGTATTGTGTGCCGTGTTCTTTGGGGTGGCGCTCTATGGTTATCAGTTCCTGATTGGGCAGCATGTCGATTTATTGGTACTTTTACTGTTGGGTGCCGCATTGGGTGCAACGGATCCGATTGGGATCAAAGGCGTGCTCAGTTCTATACGTGCACCACATCATTTAATGGTCAAGCTCGAAGGCGAATCACTGTTTAATGATGCGATGTGTATTGCCTTGTTTATGACTTTATTAAATGTCTTACAAGGTGAAAACTTTACTGTTATAGGTGTATTACAGACCTTACTCTATGAAATTTTTGTCGCTGTTATTATTGGTTGGGCATTTGGTTTAGGAATTCTGCGTTTACTGCGTGGTAAGCACGAAATGGAATCCCTCATTTTAACCACAGCACTCTTGGCTTGTGGTTCGTATTTGGTTGCATTGTTTGCGCATGCCTCAGCACCGATTGCATGCGTTATAGGTGGTTTGATCGTAGGGAACAAGTGGAAAGAAATTTTACAAGAACGTGAAATACGTGAAGTAAACCATTTTTGGCATACGGTTGAAGGGATTATTAACTCGTTCTTATTTACCTTAATTGGTTTGGAACTGTTTATTTTAGATCTCAGTTTTAGTTTGATCTTTGGTGGCATCGTCGCTTTTATTATTCTGCATGCTTCACGTTTTGCAGCCAACTATTTATCTTTTGCTTTTTTCCCATCTTTCCGTAAGAAAAGCTATAACGGTAGTTTGGCTATTCTGTCATGGGGTGGGGTGCGTGGGGGAATTTCTCTAGCGCTGATCTTAGCTGTTGCCAACGTACCTGAGTTGAGCGAATACAGCAGTATCCTGATCGGCTATACCTTTATCGCAGTGTTGCTCTCAGGGGTTGTTTGTGGTTTGGGATTACCGGCAGTTATGAATGCTTTTTACTACAATCCGAATGAGGAAAAGACTGGTTTTAAGGGCTGGTATCAACGATTATGCAATAGAATGAACCGTAAAGGGTTTAAATACATCATAGGTGAAGATACGCAAGGCAATGAAACTATTATCGTTTATCAGCCAGAGGCCTTGATTGATATCAAAGCCGATGATGGTATTGCAGCAGTGCATAATCCTGAGCGAGTCCAAGAAGTGAAACGTTTGGAAAGTCCTGATAATTTTTAGTTATTTGGCTGTACTAATACCATAATTGAGACATAGATGTTCTTTTATACATTTAATAGATGATGAAACGTATTGAGTTTCATTTATATCAAGCATTTTCAGAGAATATTAAATTTCAATGAAAATGCTTTTTTGTTTGATTACTTTTGATTTGGGACAGAAATGGATTAGATGCAGTATGCGTGTAATGGTTATTTGACTGTATTAGAGCTCTTACAAAAGTTAAAAAATGATTATTCACTGGCAACAAAATAAGTGTCGAAAGTCACTTCTCTCTTGGTGATAAGGTGAGGATGGAGGGATATTCTTCATATAAATACTATCTCTAGCCTTGCCCTTTAAAAAGGAGAGAGAACTTTCATTATGATTTCAATACAGCTCAAAAAACGACTTATGCAAGAACGCTATTAATCTGCTCGTATTGTGGATGGTGAGCCGTAAATATAAGGATGAGTAAGAGAATAAAAAGATGGTATGTGAAACGAACTAAATGACACAATCGAATAAAGTGGCACTTACAGGGGTGTAAGTGCCAAATCGAGTTATTCTGTTACTTCTACAGTCACGCTATAGGTGTAGGTTTGAGCGGCAGGTTGTTTGGTACTGTCTGGGCTTGCTTCTGGATAGGCTGTCGTAATTAAATAAATACCAGCTTCATTAAATTTAACATCCACTTCACCTTTAGCATTGGTTTTTACAGGTGGTTGGTCGCGTTTTGCATTTGGTTGGTAACTACTTGCACCTTTAAATACATCAACCTCTAAGTTAGGAACGGCTTTGCCATTCATCAAAACTTGTGCTTTTAATGATTCGCCTGTAAATAGCTCATTAGGATGAGTTAAAAACTTAAACTCAAAACCTTTGTTTTCAACATTCGGGATTGGGCTTGGTTTGCCTTTCGTCACAAAACTTTCAGCAATATAGATATTGGTTGTTTGTACGGTTTTTGCATTTGCAGGAACTTGGTCTTCCGCAACAAAACGAGGCGGCTGATTTGCAGGGGCTTGTTGAGGGGCTTTTTGTTCAGTATTTGCTGGCGGTTGTTGCATTGGTGCTGCATTTGCAGGACGTGGTGGGCGTACACGTAGCCAATGCCCATCAACTAAAGCGTATTTGGTTGGGTTACCCGTCGCCTCTTTTGTACGAATCCGATAGGTGCCGTCGTCGTTTAAATTGAACTCAGCGATATTAAATTTTTTCAGTTCTGCTGCGGCGTTGATTGATTCAGTTTTACCATTGGGATTTGTAACTTGATAACTGGTTTTGAAGTTACGGCTTGGAACAAAGAATTTTTCTACAGTGATACTACTTTGGAAACTTACACTATCAGATTTACTATCAAATACTTCTGGCAATAAAAAAGGGCTAGCGGTATGAGCAAAACTTAATGTTGGTAGCGCAGACAGTAATGCAATCGTAATGAACTGACGCATGAGACTTCCTTATAAAGATAAATAAGCAAAAATGGCAAATATTTGTGACAATTTACTTGATAACGAGTATCAATTTCAATATTATTTCGATAAATTTTTAATCAGCCATCTGAAAAAATAGATGATCAATTAAAAGTTATTTCCCTTGTTTGTGTAGCGTCTAAATTTTGATTGATCTTATTGATTTTACTGAAAATATGGTCAGTATTTAAACTGTGATATCGCTAAACACCAGATGAGCATTAAGATAGAGTTAAGAACATTACTTTAAAATTTATACAGCACTAAATTTGAAGTAAGTCTTGGAGCATGGAACCCCTAGTATGTCATCAACTCAACAACTTTTCCGCCCAGTACAGATAATCTTCCGTTTATCACCGTTGATGGCAGCGTTGGCTGTATTCATGTCACCAATCACAGCGATTCAAGCCAATGAGCAAAGTCTCAGTGAGAATGTGATACAACAATCAGAGTCAGTTCAAGCCCCAAGTTATCGTTTCCATCAAGATCATGTGCTAGGCACTTCTTTAGATGTTGTGGTTACGACATCTCAGCAACAAGATGCAGAAAAGGCATTACAAGCGATTCAGACAGAAATTGCTCGACTTGATCAAGTTCTCTCGGTTTGGCGTGATGATAGTGAAATTAGCCAATTAAATCGTGAACACCAAATTTCGGCTTCATCTGAGCTTTATGATGTTGTCGCAGCTTGTGAACAATGGCGCAGTGCAACGTGTGGCGGCTTTGATGCACGTTTGGGGCAATTGACCCAGCTATGGGAACAAAGCAATCAAGTTCAACGTTTGGATGACAATACTCAAGAATCATTATTGCGTCAGTTACAAACTCAGAGTATTGAACTGAATCCTGTAACCAAGCAGATTAAAACACCATCAGCAGTTAAAATCGCACCTGATGCTTATGCCAAAGGTTATGTGATTGACCGTGCTTTGTTGGCGGCAAAACAAGCTGTGCCACATTTACAAGGGATTCTGATTGATATTGGTGGTGATATGCGTATTTGGGGGCAATCACCTCAACAAGCAGGCTGGAAAGTCGGCATACAAGACCCGAATGAACGTTTTGATAATGTTGCGCCAACTCAGGTACTCAACCTGAAAGATCAAGCAGTGGCTTTTAGTGGTCAAGGCTATCGTGGATTCGCAGATCAATCACATTTGTTAAACCCATACACAGGGCAACCGATTCAGAACGTTGAACAATGTGTTGTGGTTGGACAATGTGCTGCTGATTCAGATGCATTGGCAACGGCATTAACCGCAATGCCTGCGCATGAAGGCATGCAATTGATTGAGCAATTGGTGGGTTATGAGGCTCAACTTGTTGCAACAGATGGTACACGTTATCAAAGTTCAGGCTGGTCATCATTATTAGATGCCAATCAACCTGCTTTAATGCGTCATGTTGCAGCGAATGGCGCAGCAACCGCTTGGCCAAAGGGCTATCAAGCTCAAGTAGAAGTGAATATTCCAAAGATCGCAGTAGATAACTACCGTGCACCTTATGTTTCAGTTTGGGTCACGGACAGTGATAAAAAGATTGTGCGTACACTGGCTGTTTGGGGTAAAGATGAGAAGTGGATTAACTCTAACTATGTTTGGTGGCGTCGATATGGTCGTCAAATGCCAAACCTAGATGCAGTTGCAAAACCTTCACGTCAACCAGGACAATATAAATTGGCATGGGATGGTAAAGACGAAGCGGGTAAAATGGTGAATGCGGGTAAATATATCATTCATATTGAAACCTCGCGTGAACATGGTGATCACTCTTATCAAACCATTGAGTTGAATGTCACACCAAAATCAGCGACACAAACGCTTCCTGCTCAAGCAGAAATTGGTACAGTTAAACTGAATTTCCAACGTGGTGCTTAATTTCTAGCATCACTCCATCTATGAGGCTAGTCCCTTGTATCAACGCCGCGATTTTTACCGCCATGCACGTTATGTGCATGGTTGGCTTTCTGCCTTTGCCTTTATCGTTTTGATCTTCTTTGCTGCCACAGGTCTATTTCTCAATAACCCTGATTGGTTTAAATCAAAGAATGAAGAGCAGACCACCACATTCACTTTGCCGCCAACACTGGTTGAGTCTCTGCAAAAACAAGAGAACCCAAGTCAAAGTATTGTTGAATATGTTCGTACAAAACAACCTTTGATTGGTCG
The DNA here is from genome assembly GCF_003231195.1 of Acinetobacter sp. WCHAc060042. Taxonomy (NCBI): domain Bacteria; kingdom Pseudomonadati; phylum Pseudomonadota; class Gammaproteobacteria; order Moraxellales; family Moraxellaceae; genus Acinetobacter; species Acinetobacter sp. WCHAc060042. The sequence continues at coordinate 6,419 of NZ_QKVN01000008.1, read as the reverse complement.
TTATAAAAGTAGCGAAGTGATGGATGGTGAAGTGATGATTCGTCTCGAAAGCCCAGCAGGTTCAACAGATCTATGGGTATTGCTCGACAATGGTGATGTTGAGATGACGCAGAAACCAGCCACTACTGTTTCACTATTGAATGATCTGCATCGTGGAAAAAACGTTGGAACAGCTTGGCATTGGTTAATTGATATCAGTGCAATCATCATTATTTTATTATCGTTGGCAGGCTATATTCTGTTCCTGACCATTAAAACCCGTTTAGTGACGCATCTGCTTTTAACAGCATGTAGTTTATCGGCAATTATTTTGCTCATTTGGTCTGCTATTTAAGGTGAAAGGATGACTCAAGCTGTACTGACGATTATTGTGATATTGGCAATATTATTGAGCCTACATCTTTTTATAATCGTTTGGTTGTTATGGCAACAACGTCATGCTAAGCAAAAAGCGAATCAAGATCACCCTGCTTATTTAGTGGTGTATGCCAGTCAATCGGGACATGCTGAATCTTGGGCAAAGCATACGACTGAGCAATTACGTTTAATTGATCATCACACTACAATTCGAAATATTCAAGAATTGAGCATTGCTGACTTGATGCAGCATCAACGTATTTTATGGGTAGTGAGTACTTATGGCGAAGGGGATGCACCTGATGCAGCTCAGTCATTTGTCCATAAAATATTGTCCCAATCTTTAGATTTATCGCATTTATCATTTGCAGTGCTTGCATTGGGCGATAAACGCTATGCGAATTTTTGTCAGTTCGGACAAACATTGGAACAATGGTTATTGAAGCAACAAGCACAGACTTTATTTCCGACGGTTCTTGTGGATCAACTCAATAGTCATGATTTAGAACAATGGTTACTGGGCTTGGAGCAGTTAACCACCACTCAGTTTTCAGCGCTATCCATTGAAAAAGAGAGTGTGGAATTAAAATTTGCTCATCGCCAATGCCTGAATAAAGGCAGTATTGGGGACGCAATTTATAAAATTCAGTTGAGTTTCGAACAAGATTTGGTTTGGTCGTCAGGTGATATTTTAGAAATTCAATGTGAAAATAATACGACTGATATTCACGATTTTTTAGTAGCACAACAGCAAAAAGATGCAGTGGATTTCATTCCTCAACTACGCCGCTTAAATTTAAGAAAATTACCACCTAGAGCCTCGCTTCCATTTGCAGAATGGATTACACAATTTGAATCTCTAGCTCAGCGTGAATATTCGATTGCGAGTTTGCCTGAAAATGGTTTAATCGAATTGGTGGTGAGGCAGCAACAGACTGAATCAGGTTTAGGTTTAGGTTCAGGTTGGTTGACGGTGGGGTTGGAGCAAGATCAATCACTGCAAGCCAATATTCGTCATAATCCAAGTTTCCACTTAGCTCATGATGAGCGACCACTGATTTTAATTGGCAATGGTACGGGAATCGCAGGTCTAGTTGCACATTTACGCCAACGTGAGCATTGGGGATATAAAAACAATTGGCTCATTTTTGGTGAAAGACAGCAGCAGTTTGATCATTTATATCAAACAGAAATTCGCTATTGGCAGCAGCATGGTTTTCTGGATCAGGTGGATTATGCTTTTTCACGTGATCAGGCTGAAAAAGTCTATGTGCAAGATTGTCTAAGAACACAATCAGTTCACTTACAGACATGGATTGCACAAGGCGCAGCGATATATGTCTGTGGTAGTTTGCAAGGAATGGCGAGTGGTGTGGATCAAGTCCTCAAAGAGATTTTAGGGTATGAACACGTAGAACAGCTTAAGCAGCAACAGCGTTATCAACGCGATGTGTATTAAGTCTTTCGATTAGTCAGGTTGGGCTAAGACTAGTGCTTTAATCTTGTCAGCTTTCTCAAAATGATTCAGTCGATGTTCGATGATCCACCAATGAGCAGCTTCCATTAAGCGTTCAGGATCATCATTTTTATTGGCAAAGAAAGCATAAAAAGAAAGTCCGACGTTACTGCCTTTTTTTGCAATTTTTTCATCGCAGACCTGTAGGATTTTGGCTTTAAGTTCGGCTCTCATATTATCCTCTAAGCACTGATGAAAGTAGGATGCAGATCATAGCATTCCCAATATCAGGAATTTTCATAATTCGATTTTTAATACCTAGCTTGAAATCTAAAAAGCCAACTATAAGAATAGCTGGCTTGTGTTGATCAAGAATAAACCTAGCAGAGAAATTTAGAACTTCTTCTCTAGAGAGAATTGGAAACTAGGCATGCCTTGGTTGGTTCTTGCTTGATATAAACTGCCGTCAGACTGATTGGTCAATCGTTCTTTATAATCTGTGCTTAATACATTGTTTAGATTCAAACTTGCTGCCCAACCATCAGTAAAGCGTTTAGTTGCACTTAGATCTACACCAAAACGTTCATTGGTGGTTCGATCATAAGGTTGACCATCTAAACCGCGAGTGAATTCAGGTGTATAGCTCACATTGATACTGGTAGAAAGTTGCCAAGGCTTAAAGTTATAAGATAAACCTGCGCTTGCGTTGTAGGGGGCAACATCACTCACTAAACGTTGATTGTGTTGCTCATCTTCGACTTTGGCACGGATAGTTGACACTTGCCCATTCAACATAAATGAATGACCTGCATCTGTTTGTTTCAACGCATAACGTCCAGAAAGTTCAACACCATAGGTCGTTGCTTCATTTTGGTTTTGTGGACGTTCAACATAGCGAGCGCCTTCAAGTGCAATCACTTTTTCGATGTAGTCTTTAATTTCACGGTGATACGCCGTTAAGCTAACACCACCACTCGCTGAATCATATGCTAGTGTTGATTCAGCAGCACGGGTTTTTTCTGGTTTTAGGTTTGGATTTCCACCACGATCTGGGTTGTTTAATGAACCCGCATCGCTATCTGTAGAGACTGTTACATTGGGAATGAGGCGGTCTGTCTTTGGACTGCTAAACGCTTGGCTGAGATTAGTTTGAATCGACCATTGTTCAGTCAAGTCAAAACGGTAAGCCAGTACAGGGCTTAAATGCTGATCTTGATAATCGACCAAACCTGAACGATTTAACCATTCTTGGCGTGCGCCTAAAGTAATGGTTTGCCGATCAGTGAAACGCCAGCTTCCCTCAGCATAGAGGGCATAGCGTTGTTCATCTAAGCTTTCGCTGACATTGCTCTCTAGATTATTACTACGTAGGTCAGTACCAAATTTAATTTGACGATCTGGGTCTAATTTACGCATACCATCATAAGCTAAACCATATTCATGAATGGTTTCATCGGTATAAATGGTATTTTGAGGTGAGCGTGTGAGTTGAGTTTCGGTTTGGCGTTCAGCAGATAATTTGATTTTATCGCTGAGATCTTTGTCTTTACGTTCATAACGCGTGTTTAAACGAATGCTATCATTTTTATCATCTTGAGTTTGATTGGTAGAAGAACCTTCTATTTTCATGTTGCGATAGGATAATTCAGCAATCAATTTTTGTTGATCATCAAGCTCATATTCTAAACGTGGCATAAACATCTGCATGGTACGGTTAAGAGTACGTAATTGCTCTCGCGTTTCAGTTGCAGTTTCAGTTTTAGTAAGCGACGTATTATCAACCCACATTTGATTTGCAGCAACACTATATGACCAAGCATTGTCACGGCCATCGGCTTGGACACTGATTTTCTGCTCACTCTTAGATTGTTTTTCAGAGTTTTCATACTTGCCATAACCGACTTTGACTGAACCGCTTAAGCGATTATTCAGAGGTTCTTTTAGAATAATATTGATCACGGCTGATGATGCAACGGAAGCTTGGGCAACACTTGGTTGCTTAACCACTTCAATGCGTTCAATCATTTCAGGGGTAAGGGTATCAATAATAGACATTCCACCACGAGGCCCCCCTTGTACTGGCTCACCATTAATTAGAAATGTGGGACCAGCACCACCGCGAAAACGCATTCCAGAAGCACCACCACCACCGCGAGGATCTTGCCCAGGTGTTGGAAGCTGAAAACCTGCAGAGCGGCGTAAAGCATCCATGACCGATTGATCGCCATATTGCAGCATTTCATCTCGGGTAATGACTGTTTTGGCTACAGCACTAATATCATCATCTTTTTGCTTTTGTGGCTCTTCATCCGCTTTAAAAGAGAGTGTGGGTAAAACTTTGGGGGTCGATTCATTATCAGGGGGAACACTTGTATCAAGTGCAAATATGGATGAACTGATACTGAGTAATGTAGAGCTAAGTATGCTCAGCTTTCCATAGTAGAACGGATGTCCCATTAAAATACCCCAAAGAAAAATCAAATTATTTTGTATGTATCGTAGTGTAAAATTATGTAGAAAAATGCAACTTTTTCTAAAATAATTATAGTTGCACACGAATTTTTAGAAAATTGTTATTCGTGACTTTATGGTGAGTTATTTTTAGTCGTCAAAAAAGGATAGGTCTGCATGGCGGAGGCGATAGTTAAAGAATTGGCACCCATGATTTTTCAAGTGATTGCCCAAATTCCGTATGGTCGTGTAGCGAGTTATGGACAAATTGCACGCTTAGCAGGCATCCCAAAACATGCACGTTTGGTGGGCTATGTGCTGAAACATATGGATGCAGACAGTAGTTTGCCTTGGTATCGGGTCATCAACTCACAAGGGAAAATTAGCCTAAGTAAACTCAATGATCAGGGACAGAATATTCAAGCACAGTTACTTACGGCAGAGGGTATTTTAGTGATTGGGGATAAAGTGAAAATGAAAGAGTTTCAATGGAATATTTAAAATAGACATGCTCTACCTCCGTGGAAGTAGAGCATTTGATATATTACTGACGAACAACTAAAACAGGAATGTGCGCTTCACCTAAAACACTTTGCGCAACGCTACCTAGGAATAAACGCTTTAAACCTGTACGACCATGAGAGCCGATCACAATCAAATCTGCCTTAGATGTTTCAGCTTCTCTGATAATTTCACGGTGAATCACCTGACCTTCAAGTAGTTTTGCTTCAACAGGAATATCGAGATCACTAAATTTAGCTGCTGCTTCCTCTAATGTTTTCAAAACAGAAGTACGCGCACGTTCAATTAAGTCATTGGTTTGAGTTGCAGAAATATATTCAGCAGCAATATAAGGGTCAAGTGCAAGCACCTGAACGACTGTAATTTTACCGCCAAATGCTTTTGCAAGTTCAGCCGCTTGCGCAACTGCTGCATATGAAGTTTCGGAACCGTCTACTGGGACTAAAATGTTTTGGTAAGCCATTGTTGTTTCTCCTTATTATCCACTCTGATTATGTACAAACTGCTGTTCTAATGTATCACTGTTCAAATACAGCCCATACCTTGATATTAGCTGTATTTTTTAAAGAATAAAACCTAGTAATTTCATACGGATATTTGTATATGAAATGCTAATTTTTCACTTCTAAATTAGCATAAAAGCGCGTGAATAATAATCAATTTAACACTAAAGTTGAATGTAAATGTAGCGTTTAGGAAACATAGGCTTTGTCTAAAAAATAGCATATATTTATGAATAACTTACTACTTTATAAATACAATGACAGATACGAATCAACTGAATTGGCAACGGACAAATTTAGAGAATGTTGAAACTGCTTGGGAGGGTGATCTTTGGGATCGTAAGCGTTTGGGTATTCAACTGACGAATTATGTTGATCGTTTGCAGTGTGGGGCTGTACTCGCTTTAGATGCCCGTTGGGGTGAAGGAAAAACGTGGTTTGTAAGACATTGGCAAACACATTTAGAAGATAAAAATCATAATGTGATTTATTTGGATGCATTTGCAAATGACTATTTAGATGATCCTTTTTTAGTTGTGACTTCAGAAATTACAAATACTTTAAGTAAAGATAAAAAGACCAAAAGAAAGGTTAAAAAACTCATAGATTTATCCGCATCTGTAGGAACAGCATTGTTGCCATCTTTACCGAAAATTGCATTAACGCTTGGGCTTCATTTAGTTGGGGCTGGTTTTTTAGGTGGAATCTTGCAGCAAGGTTATGAAAATGCGCAGGATGAAATAGATAAATTATCAGATGAGACGAGTGATCGAATTAAAGAAAGTATTCAAGAGAAAATTGCAGGTCATGAAGCTGAAAAGAAAACTTTAGAAGAATTCAAAAAACATCTAGCTCAAACAGTTGAAAAGTTAGACAAACCACTAGTTTTTATTATTGATGAACTTGATCGTTGTCGTCCTGATTTTGCAATTCGTTTGATTGAGCGTATTAAACACTTTTTTGATATTCCTAAAATTGTTTTTGTTTTAGTGATGAATAAGCCACAATTGCTACAATCAGTTAAAAGTTTTTATGGCTATGATTCAGAAATGAATGGAGATTACTTAGAAAAATTTGTTGATTTCACAGTCCATTTACCAACTAGTAAAGATGCTTATGATTTTGAAGAA
>NZ_QKVN01000079.1:0-5222 GCF_003231195.1 Acinetobacter sp. WCHAc060042 | reverse complement strand
AACAAGTGGGACCACCTCTGTTTGGTACTTCTTACTTTATTTTAAAATGATGTTTCTCAGGAATAAGTTTTATTTTTATCGATTTATAAAGTCGCTCTTCAGAATTTTCTGCTGATTTTGTCACTTTATCAGCAAATTTCTGATCAGACATAAGCATGGCATATGTTTTATAACCTATTTCAAGCGCTTGTGTTTTATTGCCTTCTTCTTCGAACTGTTCAATTAATTTGTTGATCTTTTTAACACTGATATCATTCATGTAATTGACTCATTCCCACTTGATTTTTACTTTAGGGTTGTATTGTTACAGTTTAGTTAAAATAAGTTTAAATCATTGCAAATGATTGTCATTTATACAATGACTTGAAATTTTTCGTTAAATAATTTGATTCATTAATTGTTGCTGGGCAATATGGACTGCCTGTCCATTGCCAGCCTGACATTGTATCCAGGTACCATCGGCTTGTAATTCCCATGCACGCCGATTATCTTGAAGATAATTCATTAAGCCCTCTTCCAGAATTTGTTTACGAAGTTTTTTATCTTCGATTGGGAAACAGGTCTCGATGCGAGAGAATAAATTACGCCCCATCCAATCTGCACTGGCGCAAAAAAGTTTACTTTCACCCTGATGGTAAAAATAATAAACCCGGGTATGTTCTAAAAAACGTCCCACAATTGAGCGGACTCGAATATTTTCAGAAAGTCCTTTCACTTGTGGGCGTAAGCAGCAAATTGAACGGATAATCAAATCGATTTGAACGCCCGCTTGAGACGCTCTATACAGAGCATCAATTAGTTGAGATTCAGTTAAGGCGTTGACTTTAATAATAATCTGCGCTTTTTTGCCCGCTTTGCTATTTTCAGTTTCATTTTCAATGAGTTCAATCAATTGAGAATGCAGAGTAAATGGTGCATGAAAAAGTTTTTTCAATTTGACCATTTTCCCCATACCTGTGAGCTCCTGGAAGACTTTATGGACATCTTCACAAATATCAGCATCACTGGTCAGTAGTCCATAATCAGTATAGATTTTGGCATTCATTGCATGATAGTTACCTGTGCCTAAATGAACATAACGTTTAATCTTGTCTACTTCACGACGCACGATCAGAATCATTTTGGCGTGGGTTTTATAACCAACGATCCCATATACAACAACCGCCCCAGCTTCTTGTAATAGATTGGCAACTTCGATATTTGACTCCTCATCAAAGCGAGCACGTAATTCAATCACTGCTGTGACTTCCTTACCATTTCGTGCTGCTTCAGCAAGGACTTGCACAATTTCAGAATCTACACCACTACGATAAAGGGTTTGTTTTATGGCTAACACATGTGGATCACGGGCTGCCTCTTTCAGTAGCTTAATGACCGGAGCAAAAGAGTGAAAAGGGTGATGTAATAAAACATCTTCGGTTTTTAATACCTCAAATATGGATTTTTTCCCATACAACACTTTCGGTAATTTTTGTACATGGGAAGGAAAACGTAACTCAGGCAAATTAAAGTTCGATATAAAGCGCGCCAGATTAAGCGGGCCATCAATACGATAGAGTTGCTCTTGCTTAAGATCAAATTGTCCAAGTAAATAATCAATAATATTTTCAGGGCAATTTTTAGTCACCTCAAGTCTTACAGCCCGACCAAAGCGTCGTGAGGATAGTTCATCTTTTAAGGCAATTGCTAAGTCTTCAACATCTTCTGAGATAGTTAAATCTGCATTACGTGTGACCCGAAATTGATAACATCCAGTGGTGGTCACCCCTGGAAATAATTCATGAAGATGTTGCTGAATAATGGCTGAAAGTAGAATGTAGTGTTCATCCTCACCAGAAATATTTTTAGGTAACTTCACTAATCTAGGTAATGATCGTGGTGCTGGAACAATCGCTAAATTAATTTTTCGTCCAAAGGCATCGTTGCCTTCCAAAGTGACAATAAAATTTAAGCTTTTATTGGCTAAACGAGGAAAAGGGTGTGCGGGGTCTAGACTGATAGGCGTGACCACAGGTTGAACTTCATGATGAAAATAATTTTTAATCCATTCTTTATGTTTTTCAAGGATGTCACCATACTGAATGAAATGAACGCCATGTCCTTGCAGTTGTGGTAAGAGATTATAATTAAGAATTTTATACTGTTCTTCGACAGCTTCGTGTGCAAGTTTGGAAATGGTGGTGACTATATCTGAGAGTAGTAAGTCATCTGGATGAGTTCTAGCATGATCTGAAAGTTCAATTTGTTGCATTAAACTGGCAACTCGTATTTGAAAAAATTCATCCAGATTACTTGAAAAAATAATTAAAAAATTGAGTCGTTCAAGTAAAGGATATTCAGTATCTTTCGCCTGTGCCAATACTCGCTTATGAAATTCAAGTAAGGAAAGGTCCCGATTAATATAAGTTTTTAATGTATGTATGGAAGAATTTGAAGGCACATTTAAAGCAGTCATTTATGGCTCTTATAAAGTTAGATTGCAGCGCTGAAGGAAGCTAATAAAAATTCTTTTAAAGCCTTTGAAAGAGGTTAATTAATTCTGCAAGAAGGCTAAGAATTTAATTTTATTCAATTAAGTATTCTGTGACTGCTTCATGACATTTTTATGACATCGTATTGTATTGTTATTTCATGTGGGTAATATTTAGACTTTTATCTGAGTTTGGCTTTGTTGCACAAAGATTTCATAACTATATGATTTTAAAAGTTTTGATTATTTTTTGATCCAAAATTAAATTTATTTAAATCAGATGCTTACATATTTATGCAACAAAGCCGCTGGAAAGTATCAACACGTATGAATACAGATATGGTGCTTGATGCGCTGGAGCAAGCATTGCATGACCGAGGTATGCCAAAGAATGTGATTCATCATTCCGATAGAGGTGTTCAATATCTTTCTATTCGCTATACCAATCGTTTAGAAGCTGCAAATTTACGAGCATCAGTCGGTACAACGGGTGACTCATACGATAATGCTCTGGCTGAAACAGTGAATGGCTTATACAAAACAGAGGTGATTGAATATTTAAAAGCAGATTGGCAAGGTTTAGCAGATGTACAACTTGCGACACTAAACTGGGTAGATTGGTTCAACAAAAAGCGTGTACACAGTGCACTGGGTTATGTATCGCCTTTTGAGTTTGAAGCAATGTACTATGATAAGATTAACCCGTTAGGTCAGGTGGCCTAACTTAAATAAAAAGTCTCCGACAAACCCGGTACGGTTCAGGCTTCCATTATCAGATATTAAGAGGTCTCAAATTCTTTCTGATAATAGATTAACTAATACTTTTAATTCATCTCGTAATTGATTTAAGTTATCAAACTCAATGTTCTTGGTAAGCTCTTTAGGAATCTTTTCTGCTTCAGCAGATAAGTCTCGCCCTTTATCTTTTAATGAAATAAGAACTCGTCTTTCATCATTAGGATCACGTGATCGATTAATTAGACCAGATGTCTCCATTCTTTTTAATAGTGGGGTTAATGTTCCACTATCAAGATGTAAAATTTGTCCAAGATCACCCACACTTACACATTCTTTTTCCCACAAAACCAACATCACTAAATATTGAGGATAAGTGAGTCCGAGAGGTGTAAGAAAAGGGCGATAAGCTTTTACGATTAAATTAGATGCAGCATAAATAGGAAAACATAGTTGCTCATCTAAGCAAAGCTGATTCTTGGACATAGCTTTTTATTTGGTATAGACAGTGGTAGACACCTGTATATTACCTCGAATAGCATTGGAATAAGGACATACTTGATGCGTTTGTTCCACGATTTTCTCTGCATCAGCTTGTGAAATACCTGAAAGCGTGACATCTAAGTGTACTGTCAAGGCAAATCCACCATTGCCATTAGCAACCATTCCAACAGTACTCAGGACCTCTACATCGTTATCACGGATTTTATATTCTTTATTGCTACGAGTTACATGGATCACTGCATTTCCAAAGCATGCAGCATAGCCAGCTGCAAATAATTGTTCAGGATTCGTTGCATCACCTTTACCACCTAATTCTTTTGGCAAAGCCAATTTTAGTTCTAAGATACCATCTTCACTACGAATATTTCCTGAACGTCCACCGATTGCTTTAACCTGGGTAGAATAAAGATTACTCATTTTGATTACCTTTAAATAAATACATTGTGTGCAATATAATTGCACACAATGTATTTATGTCAACTGTTTTTTATATTCCATTTAACATAATGGTTGTTATATGAAATGCAACTAAATTCAGTTGCATTTTTTAATTTCAGGGGACTATACTTAGTCGTAACTGAGTAGGGCTAAAATATGGGTAAAACGGAAAAGTTATTGGAAAAATTTGGAAATTCAAAAAATACGTTTCCATATAAAGATTTAGTCGTTTTACTGAGCCAGCTCGGCTATGAAAAATTTGAAATGGCAGGCTCTCGTGTTCGGTTTTTTAATGAAAAAACTGAACATATGATTTTACTGCATAGACCACACCCTGAAAATGAAATCAAAGGTGGGGCATTGAAAGCTGTAAAACAGGCACTCAAGCAGGAGGGATTTTTATGAGCTATTTAAAATACAAAGGTTATCTCGGAACAATTGAGCCTGATCTTGAAACAGGTGAGTTATTTGGAAAACTTGCTTTTATTCGTGATCTTATCACCTATGAAGCGGAAACTTTAAAAGCCCTTGAGAAAGCTTTTCAGGAATCTGTAGACGGCTATTTAGAATCATGTGCTGAACTAGGAAAATCTCCTGATCAACCATTCAAAGGCACTTTTAATGTCCGTATTAGCCCTGAATTGCACCGTAAGGCGGTTTTAGCATCAAGTAATTCTCTAAATGCCTTTGTCAGTGATGCGATTCAAGAAAAGTTAATGCGTTTAGGTGCGTAATTTATTGAAGCCTAGGCTACTACCTAAAAATTGAAAAACTCAGCAAAAATGGGAGCTTAAAGCTCCCATTTTTAGTTTTGTATAAGGTGTATTATGTTAATTTTAGGAAATCTAAATACTCTTTTGATTCATACTTCTTTAAAAACTTTTTTTCTAAGCCATAGCGAAACTGTCACTAAGGCAATCAATACAGGCACTTCAACAAGCGGTCCAATCACTGTTGTGAAAGCTACAGGTGAAGCTAATCCAAAAGTGGCAATCGCTACAGCCAGTGCTAATTCAAAATTATTGCCTGCCGCAGTAAAGGAAATAGCAGTCGTTTTGGCACTGTTGCAAATAGA
>NZ_QKVN01000078.1:0-5237 GCF_003231195.1 Acinetobacter sp. WCHAc060042 | reverse complement strand
AGTTATAAGCTGCCTTTTTTATTCATTTCTGCCTTGAAATAAACGCGAGTCCAAACCTATCGATCTAGGCCCACGTTAAAATATATGCAAAAAAAAGCCACCCGAAGGTAGCTCAGTTGGTAATAAAGACAATTTAGAATTTCAAGCGCAGGTTTTGCTCAACGCGCTCAATCAGAACCTTAGGTACATTTGATTGCACGGCGAGTGAAGTCCAACTTGAAACCGCCTCGATAACCTCTTCCAAAATCTGGCGAATACGCTGTTCATTAAAGATTGGACTTAGCTTCTCGAATGACAGGAAATCAGCCATTTCAAAATTGTCACGCTTTCCGTTAAGAGTCATCCAGTGTTGATCTACCCAAAAAGAGTTCGGCTTATAGCTATATGCCAAGTCATAAGCTGGTGCCAGTTTCCATTGATTATCTACAAGCATGTAGCCAAAGTTCTTTGAGTGGTCATCGTGGTTACGAGATACCACATTGAATACCATACGTCTAAACAACTGTTCTGCCTCGGCTGCAGTCAAACGCAAATGACGGTTCACGTTAAATATTTCTTCGTAAGAGAAAGAACCCGGTTTTTTATAATCCACATGCGCCAGGCCATTCAAGGATTGAATGTGAATCTTCTCATTCCCAACGCGATCAAAACGCTGCGTGATGAAATGTTGACGATCACCCTCTTGCAGCAACTTACAAGGCATCATTTCAATACCGCATTTTAAGGCCATTTGATGATAAACATACTCCATTGCGCCGTAGCCCATTGGATCACCAAAAGTTTCTTTATTGACGTTATGCTCACTCACACCATCAAACTTCATCAAGTAGTGCGTAAAGCCATCTGGAACATCTGTTTGACCTGAACGGACTTGGCTGTAATCCTCATTAAATGCAAGTACTGCTTTAGGGCGTGCGCCACCTGCACTTGTACCCACAGATAGAAGCGCAAGCATGGCATCCTTGTCTTCTGCACCATTATTATTAAGATCAACCTCTAAAGATGAGCGAGTGTCTAATACATCTTGGGCGATTTTAATCAACTCAATAATTTCAACTTGCTGAGACGCATTAAAACCATTCATTGATTTCATAGGGTGATACTCTAATGCACCCATGCCGCGCTTACCTGTATATTTCAGGCGTTCTAATGGAGTGATAGAGTCAGGAGATCGACCGTTACGTGCTGTCCACGCATTTAAAATTCGATTACCAAAATCATCAGGTAGTGAGTCAGCAAACAAACCTGCCAAACCCTTGAATGTTTCAGGGTTTAATGTTGGGAATGTATAAACACCCTCTCCTAAAGGCATATACAACGGAGAAAGCTCGATACCACTGTCAAGAAATGATTTAGAGTATTCAAAGGCACTTGGCTGTCCCTCTGTATACGCCATAACCCCAACATCCATACCAAGATATTCAACGCTTACTGTATCTCTCACCATCCTAAATCATCCTTATTCGCAGTTAATATTTTCTTGTTGTTCGAGTTAGCCTTATGTTCACCCGAAGCCTTTTTACGCTCTTTACCTTGCAACTTATGGAGTTGAATTGGCGATATTGGTTGGGGCGGTAAAAACAGATCTATCTGGTCCCTCATGTTTAGAGCATCCAAATATGCGATCAGATTTTCCAGTGTGACTTTCCCTTTCTCAGCATTAATAATTGCGCGTCTCTCTAAGCCGGATATCTCAGATATCTCAACTTGAGTTAAATCTTTATTAAGCCGAGCCTGTTTGATACGCTCACCAATTTCTAATGCTTTTGCATGGCTTGAACTTGTAGATCTAAATCCCATTGTTTAATACCATTTTTTGTACCTAACGAGCATATTTTAGCACATTAGTACCATTTTGTGTACTAAACGAAGTTTGTATTTTAGACGGCTTTGTTGCACAAAGCTATTCTTGAAGGCTTCTTCAGTAATATAATTTCCAGATGAAGAAGCCTACACCTAAAATCTATCGTACAACCAATTGGTCCTCGTATAACCAAGCTTTAATCAAGCGAGGAAATATTTCAATCTGGTTTGATCCTAAGACGCAATGGTATGCACAACCACAAGGCAAGCAAGGACGAAATCAAACTTATTCCGATACAGCGATTCAATGCTGTTTAATGATCAAATCTCTATTCCGTCTTTCTTTACGTATGGTTACTGGCTTTGTTCAAAGCCTGATTAAACTCTGTGGCTTGAATTGGACAGCACCAGATTACTCCACCCTTTGTAGACGACAAAAGCATATTGATATTGCGATAAGCTATCAGAAAAGTCATGATGGGTTACACCTACTTGTCGACTCTACGGGTTTAAAGTTTTTAGGTGAAGGCGAATGGAAGCGTAAAAAACATCAGCCTGAATACCGTCGGCAATGGCGTAAACTGCATATTGGTATAGATGCTGAAACACTGCAAATACGTGCCGTTCAGCTTACTACAAATAATGTCAGTGATTCACAAGTACTAGGTGATTTACTGGATCAAATTCCACTAGATGAGCGAATAGATTCTGTCTATACCGATGGCGCGTACGACACGAAGTGCTGCAGAAAAGTGATTTCAGATCGTCAAGCACATGCAGTAATTCCACCCAGAAAGAATGCCAAGCCCTGGAAAGATTCTAAAATAAGTTCAATAGAACGAAATGAGTTACTTCAAACGGTTAAACATTTAGGCAGAACCCTATGGAAAAAATGGTCGGGTTATCACCGTCGTAGTTTGGTGGAAACCAAGATGCATTGCATCAAATTATTAGGTGATAGGCTGACGGCAAGACATTTTCAAAGTCAGGTCAATGAAATTCATGCGCGTGTGGCAGTTCTGAATAGATTTACGGAATTAGGTAGACCTCGCACCCAAGTTGTGTCTTAAATTTGAATGGATTGGGGAGAACTCAGCTTTTGAATGTTTATGCAACAAAGCCCATAATAACTATATTTTTGGAGTACGATTCAATGGGATTCAAACTCATACCAACCATAATTTCAGTATCACTTACCCTTATTATTTGGTTTCTCATTCCAATTCCGCAAGATGTTTCTGCAAATGCTTGGCTTCTATTTGCGATGTTTATTGGTGTTATTTCAGCCATTATTGGTAAAGCAATGCCTATTGGTGCAATTTCGATTATCGCGATAGCACTGGTCGCGATTACCCGAGTAACAGCAGATAACCCTAGCGATGCCATCAAAGATGCTTTAAGTGGCTTTGCTAACCCTCTTATTTGGTTGATTGGTATATCCATCATGATTTCAAAAGGGTTACAAAAAACAGGGCTAGGTGCACGACTAGGTTATTACTTTATTGCAGTTTGGGGTAAAAGAACCATTGGTATTGGCTATAGCCTTGCATTATCTGAACTCATTCTTGCACCTGTTACCCCAAGTAATACAGCACGTGGAGGCGGAATTATTCACCCTATCGTGCGCTCGATTGCAACGAGTTTTGACTCAGATCCAGAAAAAGGCACTGAAGGTAAAATTGGTAAATATCTTGCTTTGGTCAATTACCATTCAAATCCTATTACTTCTGCCATGTTTATTACGGCTACTGCACCCAACCCTTTAGTCGTTGAACTCATTGCGAAAGCGACCAATAGTCAAATCCATTTGAGTTGGACCACATGGGCATTAGCAATGGTTTTACCAGGTGTTGTTGCATTAGCATTTATGCCGATTGCGCTTTACTTTATGTACCCACCTGAAATTAAAAAAACACCAAATGCTGCACAATTTGCCAAAGACCGTTTACAAGAAATGGGTCCCATTACCTTACATGAAATGATTATGTTGGCTGTATTTGGAATTTTATTATTACTCTGGGCAGGTATTCCTGCCATGTTGTTGGGTGATATGTGGACTTTAGACCCAACTACAACCGCGTTTATTGGTTTATCACTCCTTCTGCTTACAGGAGTTTTAACTTGGGATGATGTCTTAACTCAAAAGAGTGCATGGGATACAGTAACTTGGTTTGCTGCATTGGTCATGATGGCGACCTTTTTAAATAAGCTCGGCTTAATCGCTTGGTTTTCTGGTGTTTTACAAACTAGCATTGGACAGCTTGGCTTAACGTGGGTTCCTGCTTCCATGCTTTTACTATTTGCTTATATGTACGCTCACTATATTTTTGCCAGTACTACTGCACATATTACCGCTATGTTTTCAGCATTCTACATTGCAGGTATCGCACTAGGTGCTCCTCCAATGTTCTTTGCACTGATTATGGCAGCAGCATCAAGCATTATGATGACGCTGACTCATTATGCGACAGGTACATCCCCTATTATTTATGGTTCAGGTTATACAACGCTTGGTGAATGGTGGAAAGCTGGTTTTGCTATGAGCATTATCAATATAGCTATTTTTATTGTATTGGGCGGACTTTGGTGGAAGATGCTGGGCTATTGGTAATTTAATATCTATAACAAAATTAAAATTTTATAAGTATAGTTATATCTATACAACCTGCCCCCTGAATAAGGGGGCTTTTTAATATCTGTCCATTACAGAAACTTCGTTATAATTTTACTCACTGAATAAAAATATATTTGATTAATTAGACTCGATGTCATAGACCCAATTATGCGCTTGCTTATCTGTTGTTGTTTCACAGACATAGTAGTCATGAGGCACTGTTGCAAATAGGCTGACATGATAAGCTAAATATCTTATTTATTTCGAGATACAGCAGATGAATCCCTTCCACAGTCGGCACTTTCAAGGTGAAATCATTCTTTGGGCTGTTCGTTGGTATTGTAAATATGGCATCAGCTATCGTGAACTTCAAGAAATGCTCGCTGAACGAGGCATAAATGTGGATCACAGTACAATTTATCGTTGGGTTCAGCGTTATGCTCCAGAAATGGAAAAACGGTTACGCTGGTATTGGCGTAATCCTACAGATTTACATTCATGGCATATGGATGAGACTTATATCAAAGTGAAGGGGCGATGGACTTACCTGTATCGTGCAGTTGATCAACGGGGTCATACGATTGACTTTTACCTTTCCGCTAGACGGAACAGTAAATCAGCCTATAGTTTTCTAGGAAAGATCTTCAATACGGTGAAAAAATGGCAAATTCCACGGGTCATCAATACAGATAAAGCAGCGACCTATGGCCATGCTTTATCACGATTAAAGCGAGAAGGAAAATGTCCAGTAGATATTGAGCACAGGCAGATTAAGTATAAAAATAATGTCATTGAATGTGATCATGGTAAGTTAAAGCGA
>NZ_QKVN01000077.1:0-5238 GCF_003231195.1 Acinetobacter sp. WCHAc060042 | reverse complement strand
TCGTGGTGTTGCTTACTGTCCACACTGTGATGGCCCACTGTTTAAAGGCAAACGTGTTGCCGTAATTGGCGGGGGGAACTCAGGTGTCGAAGCGGCAATTGATCTTGCTGGGATTGTGGAACATGTAACTTTGGTTGAGTTTGATACCAAACTACGTGCTGACCAAGTGTTGCAAGACAAATTGCATAGCTTGCCTAACACCACAGTCATCCTGAACGCCCTATCAACCGAAGTTGTGGGTGATGGTTCACAAGTGACAGCATTGAAATATAAAGACCGTGCAACCGATGTAGAACATACGGTTGAGCTTGCAGGAATCTTTGTACAAATTGGTTTATTACCAAACACCGATTTCTTAAAAGAAACAGCGGTTGAGCTTTCAAATCGTAATGAAATTGTGATTAACGATCGCAATGAAACCAATGTCAAAGGTGTATTTGCCGCAGGTGACTGTACGACTGTGCCTTACAAGCAAATTATCATTGCTACAGGTGAGGGCGCGAAAGCATCTCTGTCTGCTTTTGATTATATTATTCGTTCTGGGCTGTAAGTGTGAAATGAAAAAGCCAATGCTCTCCCAAAATCTACGTTGGCTTTTTCCCTTTATGTTGTATGACTAAGCTCTAGTTATACTTTTATAGGAACTCTGGTCGCTAACAGCCTGAGTTCCTTTTTTTTGGAATGATGATTTCGGGCAAAGAAAAAGCCAAAGTGTTCCCCAGATCACTTTGGCTTTTTCATTTAGTTGTTGTTTATTGTTATTCTTTGCCCAGTTTTTGTTTTGAAACTCTGAGTGTGGTCAGTACTCGGTTTCTTTTCTACTTTCCCCAAGGTTAGACGCTAAATAAGTTCAATCCTTTAAATTTTTCTAACAGTTGTTGCTGAGTTTCCATGTGTTCTGGGTGTGGCTCGATACAGGCAATTGGGCAAACATCGACGCAGGTTTGGGTGTCATAAAAACCAACACACTCTGTACAACGGCTGACGTCTATTTCATAAATCTTGTCACCTTCAAAAATAGCAGTATTGGGGCATTCAGGAAGGCACATATCACAGTTAATACATGCATCTGTTATTCGTAGTGCCATGGCATTATCCCCAGTCAGCTTGCAACATAAGCCAATGCAGGCGCTGAAATATCAGTGCTTGAATGCGGTAAATTACGAATGAGTAGGGCATAACGCATGTCAACATCAGCAGGAACAGGTATTTCAACTACATGTCCTGAGCCTTTCGCTTCAAGTATTGGATTGCCTTTTTTATCGAGGATTTCTGTCAACTTAAAGGTGATATTGCCTGACGTGGTCATGAGTTCAAGTACATCGCCCACCACAAAACGGTTTTTGACATCGACTTTCAGATAATCGCTATTTCGCTCTACAATTTCACCGCAGTATTGTTGATGGTCAAAACTAGATGAGCCATTTGCATAGTTTTGATATTCGCTGTGTACGTGGCGACGTAAAAAACCTTCGGTATAACCACGATTCGCCAGACCTTCGAGTTGTGTCATGAGTGATGGGTCAAAAGGCTTATTTGCGAGCGCATCATCTATGGCTTTGCGATAAATTTGAGCAGTACGGGCACAGTAAAAATAAGACTTGGTACGTCCTTCAATTTTTAAAGAATGGATGCCCATATGGGTTAAGCGCTCAACATGTTGCACCGCGCGCAAGTCTTTTGAGTTCATAAAGTAAGTACCATGTTCATCCTCTTCAGCAGCAAACATGTCTTCATCATGACGTTGTAATAATACGGGTTCATCGAACTGATGTTGTGCTTGCATATGCACTTCATCAACATCAGAATTTGCACAGCAGTTGGAGCTTGTATTCAGATTTTGAACGGGGATCACATCGCCATTTTCATCTTGCGTAGTCTGATGGACTTTGTATTCCCAACGGCAAGCATTGGTACATGCCCCTTGATTGGCATCACGTTTATTCATATAGCCTGAAAGCATGCAACGTCCTGAATACGCCATGCATAGCGCACCATGCACAAAAACCTCAATTTCCATGTCTGGCACTTGCTGCTTAATTTCTTCAATTTCATCAATGGATAATTCACGGGACAAAATGACACGAGTCAGTCCCATGTTTTTCCAAAATTTCACAGTAGCCCAGTTGACAGCATTGGCTTGAACAGAAAGATGCACATCCATATCTGGAAAATGCTCACGTACCATCATAATCAGGCCTGGATCTGACATGATCAGGGCATCGGGTTGCATCGCAACCACAGGTGTGAGGTCACGAATAAAGTTTTTGAGCTTTGAGTTATGGGGTTGAATGTTGACGACCACATAAAACTTTTTGCCTAAGTCATGCGCTTCTTGAATGCCGATAGCTAAATTGTCATGATCAAATTCATTATTGCGCACACGTAAACTATAACGGGGTTGTCCTGCATAGACTGCATCTGCACCATAGGCAAAGGCATAACGCATATTTTTAAGCGAACCAGCCGGTGAAAGAAGTTCAGTAACGTGGGAAATGCTCATGATCAAACTAAGGCATAAAAAAAATATGGTTTTATTGTAGTGCTTTAAAAAATAGATTCAACCTAGTAAAAAACTCGGAATTTAACTGCTAGTGAGTATAAGAAATTTTTATTCAAGGATTTAATTTTAAATAATAAATAATATTTCTTTGAGTGAAGAATGATGTCTTTATAAAGATAGAAATTAAAAAAATAAAGTGCCTCATATAAAATTCATGGTGATTTGAAAAAGAAAAGTTAAAAATTTTATATGAGTCTTTGCATATTTAGATGAAAGAAAGTGAAGACTAGGCATAAAAGTGAAGTTAAGCCATCAGGCATGTCAAGGTTCTGCTATTCGTCAGAAGTTTCCGCTTCAAGTTGCCTTAAAATTTGACAATCATCAATGGTTGATAGCGTGGCACAGGATTGACGCAGTTGTTGCAACTGAATTTGGAATTTTTTTAGTTCAACTATTTTTTGCTCGACTTGTTTTAAATGCTCATCTATCAATTGATTGACCGCGCTACAGTCCTGTTGTGGGTTCTGCTCCAATTGGATGAGATATTCAATTTCTTTGAGTGAGATATCCAGCGCACGGCAACGTTTAATAAAAATGAGTCGTTTAAGCGCCTCATCTTGATAATAGCGATAGTTATTGTCCCCGCGAAAAGAAGGTTCTAATAAATTTTTCTTTTCATAAAAACGAATGGTATCGGCACTTAAGCCAGTTTTTTGGACTAAGTCTTTTATTAAATAAACAGGAGATGAGTTTTGTTGATTCATTTTGCTTGACCTTAGAGTGACTCCATAGTTTTTAATCATAATATAAAATGATCAAGTAGTGATAGAGGTCGCTAATATGGCGTGTTCTTCTTGTAGTTGTACACCCGCACCACAAAAGCCGAATAGTAAATTTAGAACGGCATTATGGATTGCCTTATTTATTAATTTAGCTATGTTTGTGGTAGAACTCATTGGTGGGGCTTATGCGCATTCATCATCATTATGGGCTGATTCCTTAGACTTTTTTGGTGATGCGGTGAATTATGGTATTTCACTGGCAGTGCTCGGTGCGAGTTTATACTGGCGAGCGACAGTAGCCTTGCTGAAAGGTATAACCATGGCGTTGTTTGGCTTAGTTGTGATAGGCAAAGTGATTTATGCTTATGTGCTAGGGATTCCGCCTGAAGCTATGACTATGGGCGTGATTGGTGTGATTGCTTTGCTTGCGAATGTGGTTTGTGCTGTCATTTTATATGCTTACCGCGAAGGGGACTCGAATATGCAATCGGTTTGGCTTTGTAGTCGAAATGATGCGATTGGAAATGTGGCGGTTATCTTTGCAGCTATAGGTGTGTTTGGGACAGGAAGTATGTGGCCCGATATGATTGTTGCAGGTATTATGGCAACGTTAGGTTTGACAGCTGGCTATCAAGTCGTGACTAAGGCATTAGCTGAGCGGAAAAAGAGCGTTTTAGAAAATTCGACTGTAGAATATGAATAGGATGTAATTGCGAATATGTTTAGCGTTTAAGATTCGGTTTACAGCCTTACAGTAGTTTGAAGTTTAACACTCCATAGGATGGAACTTCTGCATGTTCAAGACGAATATGAGAGTGTACATGGACGTACAGCTATTAAGATGAATTAGTGAGTATGCAAATACATCTTTGTCCAAAAGTCATTCCACAGATTTAAATATTCAGCTTGAAGCTGTTTAAAATATGACTCGTCTTTTGGTTGGTAGCTTTGTGTGAATAGCAACCAAATATCGTCTTCATGATTATCATCGTTTGCAAGAGTTTGGTCACTGGCTTTAGCAATACCATGACATGCATAATAACCATTGGTAAACGAAGAATCATACACCGCGAGATTTGTTCTGAGTGCTTCACTGAACTTAATCACTTGCAGTTCAGTACAAGCCAAAATCAACAATAAGTCTGCATAAGAATGAATATGCTCTTGAATAAACTGTGTAAGAGAGAATGCTTCGGCTTGAGTTTGTTTTTGGTCAGTGACATCGAGTTTGAGTTGTTGCATCAGCTTTAAAAAATAAACCAAGTGCGATTTTGCAGGGGAGCTTTGTTCAAGTTGATGCGTGTTAAAACCCAATTCATCAAAAAGATTGAGTGAGAGTAGATAACGCGCATATATCTTTGCCGCAATACGGTCTTGTGCCTTAATATTGCTGTTGTTTTCAAGTTGTAATGCTTGGTAGATCACCATGCTTAAGGCATCGGTAAAATTCTTGACAATAGCTGTAAAATAATTCAGATGAATTAATTTTAACTGCTCAAGGGTCAGTTGACATTGGTGCAACCGTGTAAGGATAGGATGCTTAAATAAGGCATGATCTCCTGTTGCCTGCTTTAGTGCATGGACCACTTGAGTATTTGATTTCCATAACTCTGGACTTAAGGAGTGCTGAATAAAGTATAAAACTTCTTCGCGGGTATGTTCAGACTGAGTAAAGGAAAGGGTGTTCATAGAGCGTTAAATTTTAATTTTCATCATTTTTTATCATAGTGAAAAAGGCTGCATTCTTCTAGTTTTTTTATTTAACTTAGATTCTCAAATGAAGTGCAACAGAGATTAAATTATTGGAAAGAAGCAAGATGAGCTAGCATTTTGCTTCCGACCGACCAAAGTCAAAGTTGCATCATGAACTATACTCATCTTACCCAAGAAGAACGATATCAGATTTATACATTGTTACGTGAAGGTTTTTCTAAACGTTATATCGCTTGGAGA
>NZ_QKVN01000076.1:0-5558 GCF_003231195.1 Acinetobacter sp. WCHAc060042 | reverse complement strand
AAGATCATTAAGAGATTATGAAGAACAACTTGTGTGGATTTTTACTGATTGATCGATCGAAAATATTTCATTGATTGATGGTAGAAATTACTCGAAGTTTATTTGAGCGAATTTTTAGTCAGAAAATTGATGAGCCAGAATTGTGACCTTAAGTCACTAAATGATTTTAACTGAAGAGTTTGATCATGGCTCAGATTGAACGCTGGCGGCAGGCTTAACACATGCAAGTCGAGCGGGGGAAGGTAGCTTGCTACCTAACCTAGCGGCGGACGGGTGAGTAATGCTTAGGAATCTGCCTATTAGTGGGGGACAACATTTCGAAAGGGATGCTAATACCGCATACGCCCTAAGGGGGAAAGCAGGGGATCTTCGGACCTTGCGCTAATAGATGAGCCTAAGTCGGATTAGCTAGTTGGTGGGGTAAAGGCCTACCAAGGCGACGATCTGTAGCGGGTCTGAGAGGATGATCCGCCACACTGGGACTGAGACACGGCCCAGACTCCTACGGGAGGCAGCAGTGGGGAATATTGGACAATGGGGGGAACCCTGATCCAGCCATGCCGCGTGTGTGAAGAAGGCCTTTTGGTTGTAAAGCACTTTAAGCGAGGAGGAGGCTACCGAGATTAATACTCTTGGATAGTGGACGTTACTCGCAGAATAAGCACCGGCTAACTCTGTGCCAGCAGCCGCGGTAATACAGAGGGTGCGAGCGTTAATCGGATTTACTGGGCGTAAAGCGTGCGTAGGCGGCTTTTTAAGTCGGATGTGAAATCCCCGAGCTTAACTTGGGAATTGCATTCGATACTGGGAAGCTAGAGTATGGGAGAGGATGGTAGAATTCCAGGTGTAGCGGTGAAATGCGTAGAGATCTGGAGGAATACCGATGGCGAAGGCAGCCATCTGGCCTAATACTGACGCTGAGGTACGAAAGCATGGGGAGCAAACAGGATTAGATACCCTGGTAGTCCATGCCGTAAACGATGTCTACTAGCCGTTGGGGCCTTTGAGGCTTTAGTGGCGCAGCTAACGCGATAAGTAGACCGCCTGGGGAGTACGGTCGCAAGACTAAAACTCAAATGAATTGACGGGGGCCCGCACAAGCGGTGGAGCATGTGGTTTAATTCGATGCAACGCGAAGAACCTTACCTGGTCTTGACATAGTAAGAACTTTCCAGAGATGGATTGGTGCCTTCGGGAACTTACATACAGGTGCTGCATGGCTGTCGTCAGCTCGTGTCGTGAGATGTTGGGTTAAGTCCCGCAACGAGCGCAACCCTTTTCCTTATTTGCCAGCACTTCGGGTGGGAACTTTAAGGATACTGCCAGTGACAAACTGGAGGAAGGCGGGGACGACGTCAAGTCATCATGGCCCTTACGACCAGGGCTACACACGTGCTACAATGGTCGGTACAAAGGGTTGCTACCTAGCGATAGGATGCTAATCTCAAAAAGCCGATCGTAGTCCGGATTGGAGTCTGCAACTCGACTCCATGAAGTCGGAATCGCTAGTAATCGCGGATCAGAATGCCGCGGTGAATACGTTCCCGGGCCTTGTACACACCGCCCGTCACACCATGGGAGTTTGTTGCACCAGAAGTAGGTAGTCTAACCGCAAGGAGGACGCTTACCACGGTGTGGCCGATGACTGGGGTGAAGTCGTAACAAGGTAGCCGTAGGGGAACCTGCGGCTGGATCACCTCCTTAACGAAAGATTGACGATTGGTAAGAATCCACAACAAGTTGTTCTTCATGACGATGTATCTGAGGGTCTGTAGCTCAGTTGGTTAGAGCACACGCTTGATAAGCGTGGGGTCACAAGTTCAAGTCTTGTCAGACCCACCAAATCTGACTAACAAAGTATTGAATAAATGCTGAATACAGAAAAACAGAGACATTGACTTATTGATAAGCTGGGGACTTAGCTTAGTTGGTAGAGCGCCTGCTTTGCACGCAGGAGGTCAGGAGTTCGACTCTCCTAGTCTCCACCATAGATTATAGAAATTAGTAAGTTAAAGCTTATTAACTTCTGTGATTTATCGCAGTTTCCTGACCTGACGAAGGCTGGAAAAATCATTAACAGAATATATTTGAGTTGAAATAATTTGTTCATACTCGTTTTTAAGATCGACATTAACAGTGATTTATTACTGGATGATGAAGATTGAAGAAATGAGTTACTAGCGAAATTAACTGAATCAAGCGTTTTGGTATGTGAATTGAATTGAAGCTGTACGTAGTTAAATCTACAAGGCTCCAACTGTAGCGATTAAGTTCGCGACGCAATATCCTACTTGTAGGGATTAGCGACTGTTTGGGGTTGTATAGTCAAGTAATTAAGTGCATGTGGTGGATGCCTTGGCAGTCAGAGGCGAAGAAAGACGTAATAGCCTGCGATAAGCTCCGGGGAGGCGGCAAATATCCTGTGATCCGGAGATTTCTGAATGGGGGAACCCACCTGTCATAAGGCAGGTATCGTATGATGAATACATAGTCATACGAGGCGAACGAGGGGAAGTGAAACATCTCAGTACCCTTAGGAAAAGAAATCAATTGAGATTCCCTCAGTAGCGGCGAGCGAACGGGGAAAAGCCCATTAAGTCATATAAGTTTTAGTGGAATGCTCTGGGAAGTGCAACCATAGTGGGTGATAGTCCTGTACACGAAAGGGCTTATATGATGATGTCGAGTAGGGCGGGGCACGTGAAACCTTGTCTGAATATGGGGGGACCATCCTCCAAGGCTAAATACTCCTGACTGACCGATAGTGAACCAGTACCGTGAGGGAAAGGCGAAAAGAACCCCTGTGAGGGGAGTGAAATAGATCCTGAAACCGCATGCATACAAGCAGTGGGAGCCGACATGTTCGGTGACTGCGTACCTTTTGTATAATGGGTCAGCGACTTACATTCAGTAGCGAGGTTAACCGAATAGGGGAGCCGTAGAGAAATCGAGTCTTAATAGGGCGTTTAGTTGCTGGGTGTAGACCCGAAACCGGGTGATCTATCCATGAGCAGGTTGAAGGTTGGGTAACACTAACTGGAGGACCGAACCCACTGTCGTTGAAAAGCCAGGGGATGACTTGTGGATAGGGGTGAAAGGCTAATCAAACTCGGTGATAGCTGGTTCTCCCCGAAAGCTATTTAGGTAGCGCCTCGGACGAATACCATTGGGGGTAGAGCACTGTTTCGGCTAGGGGGTCATCCCGACTTACCAAACCGATGCAAACTCCGAATACCAATGAGTACTATCCGGGAGACAGACTGCGGGTGCTAACGTCCGTAGTCAAGAGGAAAACAATCCAGACCGCCAGCTAAGGCCCCAAAATTATAGTTAAGTGGGAAACGATGTGGGAAGGCATAGACAGCTAGGAGGTTGGCTTAGAAGCAGCCACCCTTTAAAGAAAGCGTAATAGCTCACTAGTCGAGTCGGCCTGCGCGGAAGATGTAACGGGGCTAAAACTATATGCCGAAGCTGCGGATTTGCAATTTATTGCAAGTGGTAGGGGAGCGTTCTGTAAGCCGATGAAGGTGTATTGAGAAGTATGCTGGAGGTATCAGAAGTGCGAATGCTGACGTGAGTAACGACAAAACGGGTGAAAAACCCGTTCGCTGAAAGACCAAGGGTTCCAGTCCAACGTTAATCGGGGCTGGGTGAGTCGACCCCTAAGGCGAGGCCGAGAGGCGTAGTCGATGGGAAATTGGTTAATATTCCAATACTTCTATGTAATGCGATGAGAGGACGGAGAAGGTTAAGTCAGCCTGGCGTTGGTTGTCCAGGTGGAAGGTTGTAGGCATGTATCTTAGGCAAATCCGGGGTACTCTATGCTGAGAACTGATAGCAAGCTGTACTTGTACAGTGAAGTGGCTGATACCATGCTTCCAGGAAAAGTCTCTAAGCTTCAGTTACATAGGAATCGTACCCGAAACCGACACAGGTGGTCAGGTCGAGTAGACCAAAGCGCTTGAGAGAACTCTGCTGAAGGAACTAGGCAAAATGGTACCGTAACTTCGGGAGAAGGTACGCTGCCGACGGTGATAGGATTTACTCCTTGAGCTATTGGCAGCCACAGAAACCAGGCCCCTGCAACTGTTTATTAAAAACATAGCACTCTGCAAACACGAAAGTGGACGTATAGGGTGTGATGCCTGCCCGGTGCTGGAAGGTTAATTGATGGGGTTAGCGTAAGCGAAGCTCTTGATCGAAGCCCCAGTAAACGGCGGCCGTAACTATAACGGTCCTAAGGTAGCGAAATTCCTTGTCGGGTAAGTTCCGACCTGCACGAATGGCATAATGATGGGGGCGCTGTCTCCAGCAGAGGCTCAGTGAAATCGAATTCGCCGTGAAGATGCGGTGTACCCGCGGCTAGACGGAAAGACCCCGTGAACCTTTACTGCAGCTTGACATTGAACTTTGATCTTACTTGTGTAGGATAGGTGGGAGGCTTTGAAACCGAGACGCTAGTTTCGGTGGAGCCAATCTTGAAATACCACCCTGGTAATATTGAGGTTCTAACTCTGTCCCGTAATCCGGGACGAGGACCATGTCTGGTGGGTAGTTTGACTGGGGCGGTCTCCTCCTAAAGAGTAACGGAGGAGTACGAAGGTGCGCTCAGCGTGGTCGGAAATCACGCGTAGAGTATAAAGGCAAAAGCGCGCTTAACTGCGAGACCCACAAGTCGAGCAGGTACGAAAGTAGGTCTTAGTGATCCGGTGGTTCTGTATGGAAGGGCCATCGCTCAACGGATAAAAGGTACTCTGGGGATAACAGGCTGATACCGCCCAAGAGTTCATATCGACGGCGGTGTTTGGCACCTCGATGTCGGCTCATCTCATCCTGGGGCTGAAGCAGGTCCCAAGGGTATGGCTGTTCGCCATTTAAAGAGGTACGCGAGCTGGGTTTAGAACGTCGTGAGACAGTTCGGTCCCTATCTACCGTGGGCGTTGGAAATTTGAGAGGATCTGCTCCTAGTACGAGAGGACCAGAGTGGACGAACCTCTGGTGTACCGGTTGTGACGCCAGTCGCATCGCCGGGTAGCTATGTTCGGAAGGGATAACCGCTGAAAGCATCTAAGCGGGAAGCCTACCTCAAGATAAGATTTCCCTAGGACTTTATGTCCTCTAAAGAGCCGTTGAAGACTACGACGTTGATAGGTTGGATGTGGAAGCATAGTGATATGTGAAGCTGACCAATACTAATTGCTCGTGAGGCTTGACTATACAACACCCAAACAGTTGGTGTTGTGGTTCAAATCACTGCAAACAACTTGATTTAGTTATAAAGCTAAGTACAATGTGCAAATTAAATTAACTCAGATGTTCTGTTAATAACTCATTTGATGAAAGTTAGGCATACACAATGTGTAAATAAGACCAAACGAATAGTCATAAACAGTTGTGCTGGCGACAATAGCAAGAGTGAACCACCTGATCCCTTCCCGAACTCAGAAGTGAAACCTCTTAGCGCTGATGGTAGTGTGGCGTTTGCCATGTGAGAGTAAGTCATCGCCAGCTCATTATTCAAAAGCCCCCTAACGATTAAGTTAGGGGGCTTTTTTTAT
>NZ_QKVN01000075.1:0-6023 GCF_003231195.1 Acinetobacter sp. WCHAc060042 | reverse complement strand
GCTTTTTTAGATAAATTGGAAAGTGAATTAGAAATTTATTCTTATAGAACACCTACTGATAGACAGCAACAACTAAAAAAGGCTGATGTATACAACCTAATTATTCAAGCATTTTTTAAAATTAGAAAATTGCATAAAAAACAAGGTGATGTTTGGCTTGAAATTAGTTCACTTAGTTCAGGAGAAAAACAAAAAGCAATTATTGATGTAGCACATAGTTTATTAACCAAGCATAGAAGTAGTGGTGCAAATTTAATTATTGCTGTTGATGAACCAGAATCATCCTTACATATGTCTGCTTGTTTTGATCAATTCGATGCACTTTATGATATTAGTCGAGAATGTATGCAGGTCATGTTTTCATCGCACTGGTATGGATTTTTACCAGTTATAGAGTCAGGTAGTGCGACAATTATTTCTAAGATAGAAGGTACACACGTATTTGATCAAATAAACCTTGCTTCCTATCGAGAACAAATCAAGCAGATGACCGCTTCTTCAAAAGGAAGATTGCCTTTTGATATTCGGTTAAAGAGCATGAATGATTTTGTGCAATCTGTAATAACTAGCTCAATGGGGAGTGAACCATATAATTGGCTTATATGCGAAGGAAGTTCTGAAAAAATTTATCTTAATAAGTATTTTGAAGATCTTATCGAGTCAAAAAAACTACGAATAGTGCCAGTTGGTGGTGCCAAAGAAATCAAGAGGTTATATAAATATTTAGAAACTGCCTATGAAGATTTTAAGAGTGAAATTAATGGAAAAATAATTCTAATTTCGGATACAGATGCTGAGTTTGTAAGTTATAACGTCAGTAATTCTGAAAAGCTAATTTGTAAAAGGATGGTAAATTGTAATACCGAAAAAACCACCAAGTTAGTGAATATCCAATCAAACCCAGTTTCACCTGCTACCGAAATTGAATCTTCCTTACCAGGTAAAACCTTCTATCAAACTCTATTATCTTTTAAAGCTGATTATCCTGAAGATTTATGTTGCTTAACTAAAGATATTGAAGAAATTTCTGATCAGGTATCTTATTTTGCATTAGATCTAAGATCTAGTGAATGGGAAGCTATAAATAGATTCTTTGACCAAGATAATAATAAATTTAGGTTTGCGAAGCGATATATCGAGAATATTGATGAAAATCATGCTGTACCAAGGTGGATTAAGGAAATTAGAGGGTGGCTAGACTAAATGAATCTTGATCAAATCAAACAAGGTCTGGAACAAGCCTTTTATACTGAACAGCACCGAATTGTCTTTTGGTATGATGCAGAACAGTCATTTACTGAAGAAATCAAATCCCTAGAGCTAAATGATGTCCAGATTCTGAATATGGCAGAAGAATCCAGCCTTGCGATTAAGCTTAAACTGGAACTTGAGGATCAGCAGGGTAAATACTTGCTGTATTTTCCAAGTCCTGAGCCTGAAACTGAAAAAGACTGGTTACTGGACATCAAGCTGTATTCACGCAGCTTCTATGCCGATCGTTTCTCGATTATTTTCAATGAGCTCGGTTTACAACAACAAAGTTTAAGAGAACATCTGGCCAAACGTGAAGAGTTCCTCAAAGCCAAAGCGCGTCTGAGTACATTGAAACGCTATATCCAGCCTGATGCAGATGCACAGGATCTGGATATGGCCATGATTGCGGCTGTGGTCAAGGCCGACAGTGCAGAGCTGATGCATATCGTTCTGGCACTGGCAGATGAAATGGTACAGCAGAATCTGGGTCTGGAAGTGAATCCAGACTCCTTTGCTGAACTGGAAAAGTTCCAACTGGTACCGGCTTTAGTCACAGCATTACAGGCGGAAATTGGTTATCCAGCATCGGTTGAAGAATTGAATGGGGAAGCACCATTCAAGCTCGGTACGTTCTTTATCCGTTTGATGAGCACAGGTTTCTGTGAAAGCCTGGGCGATATACCGCTATGGGCTCAGGAACTGGTGATGTCATCCGTCAGCTCCCGTGCAACAGCCAGAGCCTTTTTGTCGCGCTGGAGAGACAGCTCCAAATACTACCCAACCTTCGATACACTCTCCCAGACCGTGGCCAATGCACTGCGGATCCAAGAAAAGGTCGGGGCTTTTGATCTGGAGCAGCTGCTCGATGTCATGACTTTTGAAGTGATTGAACAAAAGATCATTGTTGATTTGGCCAGTCATATCCCTGCAGCAGCCAAAGCTGAACTGGAACATTTCAGAACGATTATTTCTACCCGTCTGGATGGCTATTGGGCGTCCAAACATAAGGACGATGCAACCCGCCGTAAATACCGTACCGTCTATACAGCGTTGCAGGCAGCGATTGAGCTGTTCAGCCTGCGACTGCTGTTTGATGCCGGTTTCTATTTCGACTCTAGCGAAGCCTTGTATACAGCCTACGAGCAGGAGTTGTATCGCTTTGATATGGCCTATCGCCACTACAGTGCTGCTTCTCAACGCGCTCATGTCGATATCCTGAAGAAACTCGATGAAGAAGTCGAAAATTGCTATTCCTACTGGTTTATTGACCACTTGGCACGAAACTGGGGAGAGCGAATTGAAGCTGAACAACGCTTGAATGTCTGGAAAGTGGCAGATATCCCAAATCAGCAAAACTTCTACGATACCCACGTCAGACCCTTACTCAATTCTGCAACGAAACGCCGTATTGTGGTAATTATCAGTGATGCTTTCCGTTATGAAGCTGCGGTAGAGTTGCGTGATCGTATCAATGAAAAGCGTTATTCTGAAGCGACCTTGTCTTCACAGCTGGGCGTTGTCCCAAGTTACACCACACTGGGCATGGCCTCGTTATTGCCGCATCAGACTTTGGAGTACAAAGAGGCCGCAGGGGATGATGTTTTAGTAGATGGGCAATCTAGCAAAGGGACTGCAGCACGATCCAAAATTCTGGCTGCCTATAATGGATTGGCAGTAACCGCTGAAATGGTAAAAGGCTGGTCGCGTGATGAAGGCCGTGAAGCGCTGAAAGACTATGAGCTGATTTACGTTTATCACAACGTGATTGATGCACGCGGTGACAGTGCCTCGACAGAATCTGAGACCTTTATGGCGGTGGAACATGCCATTGAAGAGCTGACTGAACTCAGCCGTAAAATTTTAATGCACTTCAATATTTCCACCCTGTTGATTACAGCCGACCATGGCTTCTTGTTCCAGCAAAGTAAACTGGAGTCTGCGGATCGTTCAAGCTTGACTGAAAAACCAGCCAATACATTGAAGAGCAAAAAACGCTATGTGATTGGGCATGGTTTACCAGAGAGCAAGGAAGCCTGGAAAGGCTCAACCCAAGCTACGGCAGGCACATTATCTGCGACTGATTTCTGGATTCCAAAAGGGGCGAACCGTTTCCATTTTGTAGGAGGCTCACGTTTTGTGCATGGCGGCATCATGCCTCAGGAAATCGTAGTGCCGGTACTGACGGTAAAACAGCTACGTGGTGAAAAGGCTGGACAGCGGACCAAGCGTAAAGTTGAGGTCATTTCTACCAAATCCACGCTGAAGATGGTCAATAACATCCAGAAGTTTGATTTGATGCAAACTGAAGCTGTCAGTGAGCTGGTCATGCCAGTGACTTTATCCATTGCCATTTATGATGGGGATCTTAAAGTTTCCAGTGAAGAAACTTTGACTTTTGATAGCAGTACCGATTCTGTTGCCGATCGGGTCAAACAGGTCAGACTGTCATTGTCTGGCACTGATTTTGACCGTAAGAAAGATTACTTCCTGGTACTGAAGGACAAAGACCTGAATATCGAGATGCAACGCTATAAGGTCACTATTGATTTGGCATTTACCGATGACTTCTTCTAATAACGAATTAACGATAGAGCGTAGCCTACATGGAATCTGCTAACGATAAAGAACTGGATCAGCTGCTGAATGAACACTTTGCTGGGCGGGTGGTACGTAAGGATCTGACTAAACTGATCAAAGAAGGGGCCAATGTCCCGGTCTATGTACTTGAATACCTACTGGGAATGTACTGTGCCTCGGATGATCCAGAGATCATTGAGCAAGGACTACGTAACGTAAAGACGGTTCTAGCAGAGAACTATGTACGACCTGATGAAGCTGAGAAGGTGAAATCCCTGGTTCGTGAACGTGGCAGTTATAAGGTCATTGATCGGGTGACCGTAAAGCTGAATGAGCGTAAGGACAAATACGAAGCATCATTTAGTAATCTGGGCATCAAAGATGCCGAAATCTCGGCAGGCATCGTCAAAGAGTATGAAAAATTACTTGTTGGTGGTATCTGGGTCATTGCTACGCTCAGTTATTATTTTGAAGAAGGACAGACTAGTTCTCCATTTGGGGTGAGTTTACTCAAGCCGATTCAAATGCCGAATATGAATATGGATGAACTCTTCAGTGGCAGAGCAGCATTAAGCACTGATCAGTGGCGCGAGAGTTTAATCCGTTCGATCGGCATGGAACCGGCTTCGTTAAAAGAGGACGTGCAATGGCACCTATTAGCGCGTATGGTTCCGTTCGTTGAAAATAACTATAACGTCTGTGAACTGGGACCACGCGGTACCGGGAAAAGCCATATTTACAAAGAGTGTTCACCGAATAGTATTTTAGTCTCCGGTGGGCAAACGACTGTCGCCAACCTGTTCTATAACATGAGTAGCCGCCGTATTGGTCTGGTGGGCTTATGGGATGTGGTAGCTTTTGATGAAGTCGCCGGTATTTCCTTTAAGGACAAAGATGGCGTACAGATCATGAAAGACTACATGGCCTCAGGATCTTTTGCCCGTGGTCGTGAACAGATGGAAGCCTCAGCTTCGATGGTTTTTGTGGGTAATATTAACCAAAGTGTTGAATCCTTGGTGAAGACTAGCCACTTATTGGCTCCTTTTCCTGAAGCAATGATCGATTCAGCATTCTTTGATCGCTTTCATGCCTATATCCCGGGTTGGGAAATTCCAAAAATGCGTCCGGAATTCTTTACCAACCGTTATGGTCTAATCGTTGATTATCTGGCTGAATTCTTCCGGGAAATGCGTAAGCGTAGTTTTGCGGATGCCATTGAGAAGTACTTTAAGCTAGGGAATAACCTGAATCAGCGTGATGTGATCGCCGTTCGCAAGACGGTTTCTGGATTGATGAAGCTGCTCTACCCACATGGTCAATTTAACAAAGAAGATGTACGGCAATGCCTGGAATATGCACTGCAGGTGCGCCGTCGGGTCAAAGAACAGCTGAAGAAAATTGGAGGGATGGAATTCTATGATGTGCATTTTAGCTATATCGACAATGACACACTAGAAGAGCACTTTGTTTCCGTCAAAGAGCAGGGGGGTGGCGGACTGATTCCTGAAGGTCCTGCCAAACCAGGCTTCCTGTATACCATCGGACTCAGTAATAAGGGCATGCCAGGCTTATACCGCTTAGAACTGCAAGTCACTAAAGGTTCAGGAAAGTTGGCGACATCTGGCTTATGGAATTCAAGCAGTGCCAAAGAACAGGTCAAGATTGCTTTTGATTACTTCAAGGCCAACGCCTCTCGGATCTCGGGGGGCAGTAAGGTACTGGAACATGACTTCCACTTACATGTGGTGGAGTTACAGAATACCGGCCCGCTCAGCCATCTTGCTCTGCCAAGTTTAGTGGCTTTCGCTTCTGGCCTGTTAGGACGATCGGTACAAAGTCAGATGGTGGTACTGGGTGATATGAGCTTGGGTGGTTCTGTGACACCGGTGGAAAGTATTGCCGAATGTCTTCAAGTTGCTTTTGATGCGGGTGCCAAGAAGGTTGCTTTGCCAATGAGTAGTGCGGCAGATATCCCAACGATTCCTGTGGAACTGTTTACCAAGTTCCAGACCAGCTTTTATGCAGATCCGGTGGATGCGGTGTTTAAAGGGTTAGGGGTGGATTAATTTCATATCTGTCTGGAAGAGTTACAGTAGATTGTTTTAAATTCAGTTTCTCAAGTTTAAATACCATGTTGTAAAAGCATAATACTGCCTCTTTTAAAGAGCTAGTATTTTTAGGGGGGATTACCC
>NZ_QKVN01000074.1:0-6914 GCF_003231195.1 Acinetobacter sp. WCHAc060042 | reverse complement strand
CCTTCGGGTGCTTTTTTAATGAACTTCAAAAAGGGATGTCTACGTTGTATTTGAAAAGTAATCTATTGAAATTTTAAGCGCTTGCTTATGCTAGAATTTTCAACATTAAAACTCTAACTTATCGAATAATAAATTATGCCTAAAGCTTTAATCACAATGGGTTCAAAAACAACACATGGTGGTGTAGTCATTGAGTGCGAAAACAGTTTCGTAATTAATGGTATCGCTGTGCACTTAAATGGAATGAAACACTTTTGTCCGAAGTGCCGAATGGTGGTTTCTGCGATTGCAACAGACCAGAGCACAACAGTCTTGGGGCGTGCTGTGGTGATTGCAGGAGACAAAACTAACTGTGGCGCTACTTTTCTAGGTAATCAGAACTTAACAGTTTCAGCCAAGTGATGTCATTTAGAATGCTTCTATTGCTAGTCATGAAACTGGCATAAATGCTCAAATGTTGGGACGTATGTTTCATGTCTTGCCATTCCGTTCATTTTCAAAAATGACTATGGTAAACACGGTATGAAAAAAATAGATTTAAAGAGACATGAGTAAACCTGCCTTACACTTTACCCATGCAAATGGTATTCCATCTGCTAGTTATCAAAAGTTATTCCGTTTTTTAAGCAACGATTTTAATGTTAAAGCCATTCCGATGATTGGTCTAGATCCGCACTATCCTGTGGAATATCGTTGGGAAGCGTTGGTGGATCAAGTCATTTTAGATATAGAACAGCAGTTCCCCCAGCAACAAGTGATTGGTTTAGGGCATTCTTTTGGTTCCTTACTCACTTTGATGGCGGCCTATAAAAAACCACAGCTGTTTTCGCAAGTGATTATCATGGACCCACCATTTGTGATTGGGCCTAAAGCATTTTTATTTGAAGCTTTGCAAAAACTGGGTTCAAAGTCGGTTGATAAATTGACCCCAGCGGCAGTCACCGTTAAGCGTCGAGATCATTGGGAAAGCCTTGAACAAGCCAGTCAAACACTAAGACCGAATCGTATTTTTAAGGACTTTGATGAACAGTGTTTTGCCGATTTTATTGAGTGCGGTTTGAAAGTTGATCCAATACGAAGTGGCGTGACACTTGCTGTTCCTAAACAGACTGAAGCCAAAATTTTTAGAACAGTCCCTGCATGGTGGTGGCGTACCCCACGCAAAGCACCTAAGATGCCAATACATCTTATTACTGCAAAAAATAGTCATTTTTATAAGCAGGGTTTGCCACAAGGGATGAAAAAAACCTATGGCATCAACTATAGTGTGCTAGAAGGTAGCCACATGTTTCCACTTGAGAAACCTGAACAGACTGCAGATTTTGTACAGCAATTGATTGAAAAAAAAGGCCAAGTTAACTAAACCCTGAGTAAAGAATGTTCGCGTTAAGCCATCAACGAATCATGGCTTCGTCAAGATGACGTGAACCTTCTAAAATCATGCGGATCATGATCATGGTTTGTTCAGCCATTTTCTTGCGCTCTACACTTGGCATATCAATCACTTTGGCGCCCATATTGAATACCAATTGGGTGATTGCCATTGCGACTAATTCAGGGTGGAAGAGTTTACTGTTGTTTAAACGTTCTAAACGAATTAAGTCGTCTTTAAGTTCTTGCTGGAAATAGTTTAACTGTCGCTCTACTGCACTTTTGTACGAAGTGGAACCTGTATAACCTTCACGTAATAACAGACTCAAATTGCCATCGTCAGCATCTAGCTGTTCAATAAATACCTCAACAGAACTACGAATAATACTTTCTTGGCGAATCGCCTTAATGCGTGCTTCATGCAAAATCTGACGTAGTACCACACCTGCACGCTCAATTAACTCAATTGCAAGTTCGTCTGTGTCCTTAAAGTGACGATAGAAACTGTTCGGTGCAATGCCTGCTTCACGTGCAACTTCACGCAAACTTAGAGATGCAATACTTTTTTCAGGACCAATTAAATTTAAAGCAGCTTGGAACAGTTCGTCTTTTGTGATTGTTGCTTTTCGACCGACACTACGTGCAAGCACTGGTGCATGGGGTTTTGAAGCTTCATGCTCGGTGTTGGTTGTATGAGTTTGAATGGTGGTCGGTGTCATATTTATCAAGCAATTAAATCAAGACTTTTATTATAGCCCCACTGGTCGGCATTGTGAAACGAAACGAAACAATTGGAATATATATACAAATATATATACATGTGTATAATAATTCAAAATCTATGGCGTGGTCGTTTACTATGCATATCCTTGAAAGAACAAAATCTCCTTTAACTGAATTCGCTGAGAGTGTTGTAGATAGACATACAGCAAACTTTTGGCTCCAGAAAATTAACCCACTATGGTCAATCCACCAAGCATTAGGCAAAGTGGTGAAAAAAGAAGAAGCAGCACATGACATGGTGAGTTTGACGATCCAAATTAACCGTCATTTTCAAATGGGCCAAGCGGGACAGCATCATCCCGTTTATGTTGATGTACAGGGCATTCGTTACGAACGAACTTACAGTTTGACTCAACTAGATGCTCAGCATGTGTTGCTTAGCGTGAAAAAAGTGGATCAAGGTAAAGTGAGTCATTGGCTGTGTGAACAGACTCAAATTGGCGATATTTTAGAGTTTGGCCAGCCTTATGGTGACATGAAGTTGACTGTAAATGATCCAGAATTGATCCTGTTGGCTGCTGGTAGTGGTATTACACCCATGTTGAGCTTACTTAAACGTTTGGATCATACTACTCAACTTAAAACACAGCCTGTACATTTGATGTATTGGGTGAAACAGCATGCAGATGCAGCATTCAAGACTTATTTTGAACAATTGGCTACACAATATCCAAGTTTTCAGTTCAGTATTTTCTACACCCAAGAACCAGATGCAGATCAGCGCTTAAATGCGGATCACTTAACTGGATTGACTCAGATTGATCAGGCCACGGTTTATGCATGTGGTCCTTCTGGTTTTGTTGCTACGGTTGATGCACTTTTCGGTGAAGCAAAAATCCTAAAAACCGAAGCATTTAGCATGAGCCAGTTTACAAATGATGAAGTCGGTTTTGTCAATATCACATTAACCAAGTCGAAGAAGATTTTAAGTATTCCAAAAGGGCAATCTATTCTCGCTAGTTTAGAACAGCAAAATGTCAAACCGCAGCATGGTTGCCGTATGGGAATTTGTAATAAATGTGCATGTAATAAAGTAGAAGGTTCAACTCAAAGTTTGGTTAATGGTACGCGAAACTCTGAGCCTGGAAATTTTCTTAAAATCTGTGTGAATACAGCACAAACTGATCTTATTGTTGATTTATAAGGGGAATAAATACAATGAATATGCCAGTAAAAGTTGAATACTTTAAAAATCCAAAGAATCGTGAGTTGACTTCATTTGAGTTGGACGAGCTTGCACGTGAGCTTGATGCCATTAAACAAGAAGTGCTCGATGATATTGGTGAAAAAGATGCGCAATATATTCGTCGTGTGTATGCAGCAGTGCGTTACTCATCAATTGCAGGCCGCGCCTGTTTATTTGCTGGGTGGTTTCCGCCAGCATGGGTTCTAGGTACGGGGCTACTTGGTTTTTCCAAAATTATGGAAAACATGGAGTTGGGTCATAACGTAATGCATGGTCAATATGACTGGATGAATGACCCTAAATTTAATGGTCCAAACTATGAATGGGATATCGTAGGCACATCTGATAATTGGCGTCAAACCCATAATTATAAGCATCATACCTATACCAATATTAAAGGAATGGATGATGATATTGGTTATGGACTGCTTCGCTTATTCCCCGAACAGCGTTGGAAACCTGGCTTTTTATTACAACCCCTTTACAGCATTCCATTTTGTTTATTGTTCCAATGGGGAGTTGCGATTCAAAATTTGGAGTTGGGTAAATATTTCAAAGGTCGTAAGAGTAAAGCGCAAACTTTAGCTGAATGGAAACCGATGCAACGTAAGATTGGTAAGCAACTGTTTAAAGACTATGTATTTTTCCCACTGATTGCAGGTCCTGCTGCATTGCCTGTATTTGCGGGGAATATGGTAGCAAATGGCATCCGTAATATTTGGACTTTTAGTGTCATTTTCTGTGGGCACTTTACTAAGGATGTCGAAGTTTTCCCGAAAAAAGTACTGGAAAATGAAAGTCGTGGTCACTGGTATATGCGTCAAATTCGTGGATCATCAAATTTAACTGGATCAGAAGCGTTCCATATTTTGACTGGACATTTAAGTCACCAAATTGAACACCATTTGTATCCTGATGTTCCTGCACGTCGCTACCGTAAAATGGCGCCAAAAGTACAAGCAGTATGTGAAAAATATGGTTTAAATTACAATAATGCCAGCTTGGTAAAACAATATGGCAGTGTGATAAAACGTATTGTTAAATACGCATTTCCTTTTAAAAAGTAAGTTTAAAAGCCACTTCATATGAAGTGGCTTTTTTATGCTATTTACTAAATTGACGTAAGGTTTTTACTAAATGATCGTAATCACCTTGTTTTGCGATGTGGAGTACATGCTCAATTTCATGTTTTAACCATTTTTGTTTAGATGCATTAAAAGCAAACTGCGCCAATAGCACAAAAGGGCTCTCACCAAATTTGATAGAAAGACCCTTGACATACTTTGGTGGAGAAAACTGATCCATATTGATGCCTTTTTATAATAAAGTGGGATGGTTTTCAAAAA
Source organism: Acinetobacter sp. WCHAc060042 (assembly GCF_003231195.1). Lineage (NCBI taxonomy): Bacteria > Pseudomonadati > Pseudomonadota > Gammaproteobacteria > Moraxellales > Moraxellaceae > Acinetobacter > Acinetobacter sp. WCHAc060042. The sequence goes on along the minus strand of NZ_QKVN01000074.1, from coordinate 2,228 downwards.
TATTTTTATTCGTAAAAATTTATCATAAATATATTTTTTGGTAAATAAAGATGGCTGAATTTTAATAATAAATATATTTGAAATTTTAATATGCTTAAATATTAAGCAGGTCTTAATAATTAACTAATTTGCCGATGATTGGGGTGATTAGAGAGGTCAGGAAGCTGTGCATCTGTTCCAGCAAAATAAGTGAAATCGGCTAAGGACAACATTTGCATATCTTCAACACTGTTGCCATAAGCATAAACAGCATGGTAGCGATCAAGCTCATATTTTTCTTGGATACGGACAGCCTTTTGCTCACAGCTACAATCAGGAGTTAGATAGCGTCCCGTATAACGCTGTTGATTTTGTTCTACCTGCGTGCAGATCAAATCAATCGAGAGTATTTCACAAACATATTTTAAATAAATATCAATTGAAGCGGAGACTAAGACAACATCATCGCCTAAGTTTTGGTGTTGTTTAAGTTGGCTATACAACGCAGGATTAAGACCTTGCATGAGGCGCTCTGCATAGAGCTTTGCATGCATATCAATTTCCTTAATTTCGGCCTGTTTAAACATGGCCTGAAAAAGTTTCGGGCGCATTTGATGTGCAGGATAAAAACCTAAATAATAGCTTTGAATATAGGGGAGGAGTTTTAGCCCTTGTAAAGCAATATGTCGCTTTGAATGCACATAGAAAATGAACCCTGTAAAACTGTCTTTTCCATACAGGGTGCCATCAAAGTCAAATAAAGCTAAATTTTTATGCGCTTTGAGCGTTGCATGCATGATTGGTAACGTCCATTGACACGGGTTGCAAACCAATTTGTATTGTAATCACGACTCAATTTTGGACCAGAAATCACGACTTCAGGCATCATGGCATAGAAAGGTTCCTTTTTTGTGACCTCTTGATAAAGTTTGGTTACTGCACGATAAGTTGCAGTATCTTCAAACTTTTTCTCTTTTTCTTTCTTTAAATCTGAGCGAATCTGACGGGGTGTAACCAAAATGTTATGTTGAGCAAACACCGTAATCAATTCACGTTCAGACTGGCTTTTTGCCGACTTAGGAGAGCCATCTTTGCCATAAAGTAACAAGTCGCCATCTAAATCAAGTTCTGCTTCAGTTAAGTCATTTAGCATGCTTTGGAACGCAGCATTTCGGCTAGAGTACATGCCTGAGTTATAGTCAGCAAAGCGATAAAGGGGTTTGTCATAGTCAGCAGGATACATCATGAGTCGATGGATACCATAGTAAAGCCCCCCATACTGGCTATAAAGGTCTGTACGCAAGTCAGCCATACTACCACCTTCGCGTTTATGTTCTTTAGCATAGCCAATGTGTACTTGCATTGATCCAAGGGTTGTAACGGGGTTCATTTTTTCACCAACGTCTTGCCCTACAAGTTTAGCGGCTCCAGTCAAAGCACTGACGTGATAATGATTAGACATATAGTCAAAAATTTCACGGTAAAGCTCATCCAACTGACGTTCTGTTTTGACACGACGCATTTGGCTTAAATAGTTATCTTCAGGGCTTGGCTGTTCTTTTAGTACCTGCTGAAAATAGCCTGCAATGGTGCCACCAATGGCATCACCCAGTTTATCTTTAAATTTTTCATCCAAGCGTTCTTGAACTTCTTTTACTGCTTTCTCGCCTAGACCATAGACCTCTGGGTCAGCCACAAAATTCGACTCTTGATCGACTACAGCAATAATTGAACACATATTCTCTTTGTTTTGAGGAATACCTAACTGTTCTGAAATTTCGTAGATGTCTTTTGCCCATGAGCTTCGATCATTGACACGTCCTGGAATGATACGGGCAATTTGCTCGGCATTGAGCTTTGGTTCATCATCTGTCCACCATGAGCGATCACCACAGGCGGTTAAGCCTATAGATATGGCCAAGACACTTAATGTTTTTAAACCAGAAGAAAGAAACAGCTTTTTATTCATAAATAGAGAACACATGATAAAAGACAAGCTAGAACAGCAGATGCAGTATACTATGTTGGTCGAAAAAGTGATGAATTTTATATGTATATTGGTTGATGATAACTGTCAAATCATTTGATTGAGTATGGTTGTCATGTGAGGTCTATAGCCAAAATAAGGATTAAGACTGTTCTTTGTTATATGTTGGAAATAAAGAGATTAGGTTTTCTCGTTTTATTTATAACTCAACAGAATACTGTGCAAGAACTTTCTTTAAAGTCGAAAAAATGTGTTCATCCCT
>NZ_QKVN01000073.1:0-7284 GCF_003231195.1 Acinetobacter sp. WCHAc060042 | reverse complement strand
AAGGTGTTTTCTTGAATCATTTCATAAAGCTATATGGGGAATTTAAATGATTTTTCAACTGATTCGCAGTTTAGTGAGCTGAAATTCGGTATGATCGAGACAGTTAAAAAATAGGGAAGTAACTGATGCAATTACAACGTGGTATTTATCAACATTATAAAGGGCAACTGTATCAAGTCTTACACGTGGCAACACATAGTGAAACTGAAGAAAAACTGGTGGTTTATCAGTGTTTATATGGCGATTACTCGATTTGGGTGCGTCCATTTGCCATGTTTACTGAAACGGTAATGCTAGAGGATGACCGCGAGGTTGAGCGCTTTAAACTGATTCAAGAAGTATAAACGAAGCTAAGTAAAGTAGAGGGGATTTGATGATGCATGCAGAATTTTTGAGTAAAGTATCGGCCTTATATCATCGCTTTCAAGAACATGATAGTGAGCAAACAGATCGTATTGCACGCTTTCGCAATATTGAACCCGAGTCTGCACAATTTTTGGCGCAACTGCTTCATATTCAGCAGCCTGAGCAGATATTAGAAATAGGTACATCAACAGGTTACTCAACATTATGGCTAGCTTATGCAGCACAGCAAGTGAATGCTCGATTAACCACTTTGGAAATTGATGTTGAGAGAAGTCAGCAAGCCGCTAGTCATCTTGCGGATTTCAATTTATCCAATGGCGTTGAGTTTTGGGTCGGTGATGCAGCTGAATATCTGAAGCAGTCGCAAGCCATCTTTGATTTTATATTGCTAGATGCTGAGCGTGATGCTTATATCGACTATTGGCCAGATTTGAAACGACTAATGTGTGTTTCACGCGGAGTTTTGGTGGTTGATAATGTTCTATCGCATGCGGATCAAGTTGCAGATTTTATAGCACTTATTCAGCAAGAAAAGCAGTTTAGTTTGTCTACACTGGCGATTGGCGCAGGTTTGTTGTTAGTGACGAGAGATCATGAAAAACAATCAGGATAAATCCTGATTGTTTGTACTTGAAAAATTAATGAATACTTAAGCGTGTAAAGTGCAAATCATATTCTAAATATTTATGAACAAAAGCTGTTTTATTATTACATCGAACTAAATTGTTATAAACAAATTCAGGCACGGGATGATACAACTCGCCTGAACCATCGGCATAGAAAATTTTTAAATAGCGTGAAGAAGCATTGTATTTCCAGGATGTTACCGCAATTGTCCCCATAAGCGACTCCCCATCATCTCAATGGAATCACAGCAAAATGGCTGCTTCTTTTAAACTTATGCCAAACTTGAAAAGTGATGTATTACAGTTTTGTAAATAAAAAAACCGTACATAAAGTACGGTTTTTTTAAGTGATCAATTAACGCATTTTCGCAAGGAAACGACCTACACGGGTAATGGCTTCACGTAGTTCATTTTCAGCAGGGAGGAATACCACACGGAAATGATCTGGTGTAGGCCAGTTAAAGCCTGTGCCTTGAACCAGAAGTACTTTTTCCGCACGAAGTAGATCAAGCATCAGTTTTTCATCATCTTGAACTGGATAGATTTCTGGGTCCAATTTCGGGAAGCAATACATCGCGCCTTCAGGTTTAACACAAGATACGCCAGGAATGTCATTCAACATTTGCCAAGCAATATTACGCTGTTCGTACAAACGACCGCCTGGGCGAATTAAATCATTGATTGATTGGTAACCGCCTAAAGCTGTTTGGATCGCATACTGTGCTTGGTGGTTGGCACACAAACGCATAGAAGCAAGCATGTCTAAACCTTCAATATAATCGACCGCACGAGACTTATCACCTGTGATTGCCATCCAGCCTGAGCGGTAACCCGCAATACGGTATGCTTTAGATAAACCATTGAATGAAATACAGAGTTGGTCACCCGCTAACGCTGCTACAGAAACATGCTCAATACCGTCGTAAACGATTTTGTCGTAAATTTCATCTGCAAACAAAATTAAATCATGCTTTTTAGCTAATGCAACGATTTGCTCAAGCACATGACGTGGATAAACTGCACCTGTTGGATTGTTTGGATTAATAATCACGATACCACGGGTGCGTGGTGTGATTTTACTCTCCATATCCGTAATATCGGGATACCAGAAGTTTTCTTCATCACATTTATAATGAATCGCTGTACCGCCTGATAAATTCACAGCAGCCGTCCAAAGCGGATAATCTGGCATCGGGACGAGCATCTCGTCACCATCATCTAACAAGCCTTGCATCGCCATCACGATCAATTCAGAGACACCATTGCCGATATACACGTCATTAACGTGCATATCTAAAATGCCTTTTTGTTGATAGTACTGACAGATGGCTTTACGCGCAGGGAAAATCCCTTTTGAGTCGGTATAACCTACTGCATTTGGCAGGTTTAAAGCCACATCGTTAATAATTTCTTGAGGTGCTTCAAAGCCAAACGGTGCAGGGTTGCCAATATTGAGTTTGATAATTTTATGACCAGCTTCTTCCATTTCATTGGCCGCTCGTAACACTGGTCCACGAATGTCGTAGCATACATGCTCAAGCTTAGACGATTTTTTTATTTCGCGTGGGGTTTGGAGAGTGTTCGGCATTTTGATGTTCTCGGAAAGAGTGGAGGTCACTTTTGCATAACGATATAAATAACTTTTAAATGTTTCTGTTGTTACTAGGTCTAGATCATGTTCATCTCTAAGTAAAGCAACAATTTTTTCATGCGTAAATCCCACCTGTTGATATTGTTTAATCACAGGCAGTAGATGTTTAAAAATAACGCTCTTTTTTTGCGACATTTTTTAATCCTAAGCAAGAATGCCTATAAGAGTAACATTAAAATTGCTTCCAAAAAAGCATTTAAGAAATAAAATTGCTCACCATGTTTTTAAATTTGCTTACTTTTTGCTTTTATTGGGATTATAGGTCTTTTGTAAATTGTGAATTAAACACTAGAAATTTTAAGATGAATCACGTAAATATGGGATTATCCTATTTTAAATAGCAAGATAGAAAGGGACCTAATCATGGGAAAGCTCAGTAAAACAGACCGAGAATGGCAAAGAGAGTTATCACCAGAGGAATTTCGCATTACGCGACAAAAGGGGACGGAGCCAGCTTTTACAGGTAAATATTGGAATACTAAACAAGCAGGGACTTACGTATGTCGCTGCTGTGGGACACCTTTATTTATTTCTGAAAATAAATATGACAGCGGTTGCGGATGGCCAAGTTTTTATAAGCCCGTAAATACAGCTGTTATAGAAGAGCATCAGGATACTTCACATGGCATGGTGCGTACTGAGATTGTATGTCATCACTGTGATGCTCATTTAGGCCATGTTTTTACAGATGGACCTGAGCCTACAGGTTTACGTTACTGTGTAAACTCGGCTTCATTAGAACTAGAAACACAAGAAAAAAGTGATGAGGATACTTATCCATGACAAACATTTATCAGTTTGAAGCGGAATTGTTAGATGGGAAAAATAAATCTTTTGCTGACTATGAAGGCAAAGTCCTGCTCATAGTTAATACAGCCAGTAAATGTGGCTTTACTCCACAATTTGCAGGTTTAGAAAAAATATATGAACAATACAAGGCACAAGGTTTTGAAGTTTTGGGCTTTCCTTGTAACCAATTTGGGGGGCAAGATCCGGGAAGTAATGAGCAAATAGGCGCATACTGTCAAAAGAACTATGGAGTTAGTTTCCCTATGTTTTCCAAAGTCGATGTGAAAGGCCCTGAGGCTCACGCCATCTTTCGTTATTTAACTAATAATAGTAAAGGTATTTTAGGTAGTGGGATTAAATGGAATTTTACCAAGTTCTTAATTGGAAAAGATGGCAAAGTGATCAATCGTTATGCACCAACCACTAAACCTGAAGCAATTCAAGATGATATTGAAAAAGCACTGCAAACGTAAAATTTTTTGGACTGGTTGTGAATAGTCAGTTTCAGCCTGATCGTGTAGAGTTTTGGAGTGATTCATGCATGCCTTATGTGGAAACACGTAGGGCATGTGAAAGTCGTGCCTGTTATAAGTCGCATAGCCATTCCACTTTTTCGATTGGGGCTGTAGATGAGGGACGAAGTATATTTAGCAGTGCCTTTGCGGGAACACAAGCTATAGAAGTTGGTGCGTTGGTCTTGATTCCAGAACATGTGGAGCATGCTTGTAATCCAGTGGAAGGACAAGCATGGAGTTATCAAATGATGCATTTAGATGCATCTTGGCTGAAACAACTTCTATATGAAACAGAGCAAGATTATTTAGGAATACCTAAATTTAAACCGAAAATCTATAAAGATGCCAACATGTATCAAGATTTCAGTCGGTTGAACAATCAGCTATTTAGCCCTAGACTGTCCTATTGGGAAAAAGAACAGACTTTAATTACGACGCTCGCTGAGTTGTTATTACCTCAAATTGCACTTGAGCAAATTGTAGTTAGTTCCTATGCACAAGAAGAATTGAGTTATCTTTTGACGATGATCCAGCAAGAAGAAGCGTTTTTATCTTTAGAAGAAATGTCAAAAGCAATACAATTAAGTCGCTATGCCATTATTCGGCTTTTCAAAGCATCGTTAGGTATGACGCCACATGCTTATCAGCTCAATTATAAAATAAATCAAGCACGCTCATTCTTGAAGCAAGGTATGGACATTGCGCAATTAAGTTATGCGCTAGGTTTTAGTGATCAAAGTCATTTTCAGCGCGTTTTCAAAGCTTTGACAGGGACAACACCGAAATTTTATCAGAAGCAACATCGCGCAATTTTATCCAAGAGTCCATTTTAAGTAATCGTTAGGATTAACTCGATTTTTTATTGAGTTATGTGATGGAACTTTTCATTATTATTGCTGTTACACATTTTGTTGCTTTGCTTTCTCCGGGTCCAGATTTTTTCCTGATTTTGCTAACTTTTCTGAAGAGTGGTCGAAAAATGGCACGATATACCGTTTTGGGTATCGTGACGGGTAATGCCTTAATTCTAATATTGATTTTTATTTTATTGTGCTGGCTTGGTTACATCCATCCCTATGTGTTGATGTTATTGCGTGGATTAGGCATTGTTTATCTAACGTATTTGGCGTGGCAGTGTTTAGGTTATGCGCAGAAAGAAAAAATCAAAATAGATGAAAATATACAGCCATCCCCACAAGTGAGAGGCGCTTGTTTTTTCAGGGGGTTACAGTCTAGTCTTTTGAACCCAAAGAATATGCTGTTCTATAGTAGTCTGATTCTTTTGGTTTATTCGAAATTTAATGTAGTTCAATTACTTTGCATTAGTCTGTGGATGGTGGGGATAGTATTGATTTGGAATTTACTGTTATTGAAACTTTTTAGCCTGAATCATTGGAACCAATATTTAACAAGGCAACTGGGCTGGCTTTATAAGGTATCAGGTCTCTGTTTTGCCATTTTTGCCATAATTTTGTTTATAGATGGGCTAATCTAAAAGCTTAATAATGTCTAGAGTTTGTTGATTTATATAACTTATAACAATGAAGTAATTAATTCTCATTTGAATTTACTATCTAAATAAGAATCAAATAGTTTTGATTAAGACTGATTCTCATTTACTATCAGGTTCGAATTTTAGATTGATGAAAGAGGGTGGGAAATGGTTAAACTAAAACCATTGGTGTTAATGATGGCATGTGTATCTGGGTACAGCATTTCACATGCTGCTGAAACTCAAGTGGCCATTGAATCTGACTCATCATCTCAAGCGAGCAATGTCACAGCTTTAGAAACAATTCGAATTGTTGCGAGTGCTGATGCTTCTGCAAATGGTTTAATGGAAGCTTTCGCTGGTGGACAAGTAGCAACTGGTGGTCGAGTCGGGATTTTTGGGAATCAAAAGAATCTTGATACACCATTTAATTTGACCAGCTATACCAATCAATATATCCAAGAACGTCAAGCGAAAAGTGTAGGTGATGTACTTAAAGCAGATCCTAGCGTGCGTGTAGGGCGGGGGTATGGCAACTTTCAGGAAAATTACTACATCCGTGGTTTTAACTTAGGATCAGATGACACCGCTTATAATGGTTTATACTCAATTTTACCTCGCCAGTATATTCCAACAGAACTCTTTGAGCGTGTAGAAGTATTAAAAGGTGCATCTTCATTCTTAAATGGGGCTATGCCGAGCAATGGCGGGATTGGCGGAGCAATAAATCTCTTACCGAAGCGAGCAGGAAATGACCCGTTAAATCGCGTAACTATCGGTACAGATTTTAATGGCGGTTATCTTTCGAATGATATTTCGCGACGTTTTGGTGAAAATCAGCAGTTTGGGGTGCGAGTAAATACCGCCTATCATGATGGAAATACATCCGTTGATGATGAAAAGAAATCGCTTGGACTCGCTGCAATTGGATTGGATTACAATGGTGAGCGCTTACGTCTTTCTGGTGATATGGGGTATAGCAATAATCGTTTAAATGCAACGCGACCAAATGTAACATTAGCTGCTGGATTAACATCAGTACCAAAAGCTATAGATAGTTCGAGTAATTATGCTCAAAAATGGTCTTATTCAAATGAAGAAGATATTTTTGGAAGTTACCGTGCTGAATACGATTTCAATGACGCGATTACTACTTACATGGCTTATGGATTCCGTCATGGTGAAGAGCAAAATTCATTAGCAAATTACACTTTGAGAAGTGCTTCTACAGGAGCAAGTACGCTTTACCGTTTTGATAATGCCCGTGTTGACATGGTTAATACTGGCGAAGTCGGGCTGCGTGGGAAGTTTGATACGGGTTCGATCAAGCATAATGTGGTTGTTTCTGGTTCAGTATTTCAACTGAATACCAGAAATGCTTATTTAATGGATTCGGGGAATCCGTTGAATTCTAATATTTATCAACCTATTCAATACGACCAACCTGCTGCTCTATCTCCAGCATTCTCAGGTGGAAATATGGATAGTCCGAAATTAACTACACGTACACGTCTAAGAAGTGTTGCAATTGGTGATAATTTGACAGCATTGGATGATACCTTAGTCATTATGCTGGGTGCGCGTTATCAGCAAATTCTTCAAGATACATATAACTATTCTCAAGTGAAAACAGGCACGTATGACGAGAGTAAATGGACACCAGCACTCGGGATAACCTATAAAATCACACCTGAAATTTCGGTGTATGCTAATTACATTGAGTCTTTAGCGAAAGGGCTAACGAATACAAGTGGTGGTGTCACAACGTCACTCAAACCTTTTGTAGCAGAGCAAAAAGAAATTGGAGCTAAATATGAAAATGACGATCTTGGGGTGACACTAAGT
>NZ_QKVN01000072.1:0-7746 GCF_003231195.1 Acinetobacter sp. WCHAc060042 | reverse complement strand
GGGTGAACCCCCCCATTTTTTTTACAAAAAAAACCTAATAATAGTTTAAAAAATACAACTATTATTAGTTACAATATTAGTTTAACTTATAGTTTGGATATTGATATGAGTAATAGATTTAAAAAAGCAATGGAGAATACTGAGTTTACTCAAGATGACGTAAATTCAGATGCAAAGGTATCAGATGGTAAAGAAAAAAAAGATAAGGAACAAATCGTCACACGCAATAAATCAATCATCAATATTGAGAAAAACACACTACCAATAGCTAAACGTGTTCGTACTAAACATGGTCGCAACCTAACTATCCCACTCTTTGTTGAAGAACTTAACGTGATTGATGAAGCTGTTAAAAAACTTGGGCAAGATCAGAATATTTCGATTAGCGTATTCATTCGTGAGAGTATCTTGCAACAATGTAAAAAGGTTTTGGGTGCTAAAGAATATCAAGAGATATTGAATAATCAACTTAATGTTACTAAACCTAAAAAAGAACAATAAATAATAGTTGTATTTTTAGGTGTATAAACAGTTTTATGTATACAGTATTTTATAGTTTAATTTATCAATTAAATAATACGACTATAAATACAAACAAATAAACGATTATTTATTAATTTAAAGGTGTTTGTTAATGGCTAAGATTATAACTATAGCGAACCGAAAAGGTGGAGTTGGTAAGACTACACTAGCTACTAATTTAGCTGTATCGCTCAATCAAAAAGGAAAAAGCATACTGATTGATTGTGATGAACAACAATCATCTTCAAAATGGGCTAGACAACGTGGAGATATTGAGTGTCAGTGTATTCACGAAAATCTATTACTACAGCTTGAGAAATTAGATGCGGAATATGAGTACGTCCTAATAGATGTTGCAGGGCGAGATTCAACGGTCTTTCGTGAAGCTCTACTTGTATCCAATGTGCTAATAATCCCTACTCAGCCAAGCCTACTTGATCTGCAAGTATTGGACTACATGCAAGAGAAAGTTGCTGCTGCTAGAAAGACTAATAAAGATTTAGACGCATACGTGTTGATTAATAGAGCTTCAGTACGCTCAAATGAGCTAAATGACGCTGTGGAGCTTATTAACGAATATGAGCAGTTCAAACTACTAAAAACAGTGCTATTCGAGCGCAAACAGTATCGTGATGCGATTCTTGAATCAAAGTCAGTAACAGAAATGAATAGCTCGAAATCGAAAGACGAAATGAACGCTTTAATTATCGAATTGTTGTGATCGAGTCCACCAAGAACAACACCTCCATGCGAGGTGTTTTTTTGTAGAAACCTTTTACTTATAAAAAATCATTCTACAGGCACACACACAAAACGGATAATCAAACATAAATATTTGATTTATTTGTATTTTACTATTCCAATTTCCGCACTAAGTTTAAAGGGGTTGTATAGTAATATTGATAATAAATAAACAATAAATATCAATAGCTTATAATTAAAATCTTGCATGAAAAAAATAAATAATATAAAACATGTTGGATATATATGAATAATTGTAGAAATACTCAAAAATAGAATGAAAAATAAAAAAACATCAAAAAAATAAAAAAGCGTGTCAAAAATAATTTAAGTATTTGAAATATATCATTATTAGTGATGACCTGTTAAAAAAAATACATGTCACTAAATATAAATAAATAAATAAATATTTATATATATTATATATTTATGTCAATATTTTTTGTGACACACTATTCTGACACACTATTAAAAAAACTGACACGCTATTGTTGACATGGAAAAATACGTGTCAATAGCAAGTCATAGATCGTGTCATTAGAATGATTGAAATAAGTATTTGAATTTGTTTTATATTTTTATTTTAATGACATGCTTTTTTGTTGTGACATGTTATTAATCTATATCCTATTTTCTGTATTCTACGGAAATGTATATGTGCATTTTTATATGCAAACTATTGGGCAAACTATTGAACAAACTATTGGTTGGTGATAGTATTTTTATTGTTTAGGCGTTTATATCAAGCATGGAGTCTCATGTGGATACTATTGAAAGTTCAGTTGTTAAGCAGCTCCCTATATTGACTGATCGCCAATATTTGTTATTGGAATTTCTAAAAGAGTATAGGGTTAAGAATCGGTACATGCCGACACATCGAGAGATTGCTACTTTTTTAGATATTAAATCAGCCAATGCAGCCCCTTATTTGGCTGCTTTGGAGAAAAAAGGTTATTTGCGGAGGAGTGCAGATCGGGTGAGACGTAATTTGGAATTAACGACTGCTGCTTATGAAAAACTCAGTTTGCAAGAATCTATTGGCGAAACCATATAAATGAAAAGTCCGGCACTGTTGAAGCAGTACCGGACTTTGAAAGTGTTTATCTAACTGTGCAGGCTAGATTTAATCATTTTCGCACATTTATATGCGTGTTTCAAATTTAACATCCTATTTTTTGGGAGTAATTTGTGTATGCGTAATTTAAATGAGTTGAATAGTAACTACCTTTTAATAGTTCGAGAAATTGAGGATAATTGTCGTTACTATGTTGAAAAAATAAGTAAAAAAAATGGGCGTAGTGATGCGTACATTCGTGCTTTGAAAAATAGTTGTTTGTTCTGTTTAGAATTTTCAATCCGTGAATTTAATCTAAGAACCACTGATGATGTTCTTAACTTTTTTTATTCATCTGAAGATAACCTACAGGTTTTTTTGGAGAAATATAAAGAATATTATGGTAGGAATAGAGTTGAGATTAACCATTCTGGTTTGATTAAATCTATATCTCCATACAGAATTGCGTTTAATTTTATTACGGATGAAATATTTGCTTTATATGGTACTAATCTTTGGTTGTCTTTAGGTGATAATGTATACAACAAAAACTATAATGCAACCGAGAGGTTTTTGTTTTGCTTGGATTGTATTTTTGAATTTAATAAGCCTACTGTTTACGAGTTAAAATCAAATAAGAAAAAGTTTCAGATTGTTGCAAGTTTAATTAATGATTATTGTGGTCATCAATTTATAACCTTTTCTATGATTACCAAGTATTTTGAAAGACAGTTTTTCCCAAATTTTGTAGAGTATTGTGATGGAGTTAATTACTCTGAGAGATCAAGTAAGCCTTATGTAGTGCTAGAAGCTATAGAAGCTTTAGCACATGCTCCACAGGGTTATTTAACTTCAATAATACCTAAAACAAATGTTTTAAACACACATAAATTATCGGATAGCGGTAGTGTTGTTGATGGTTCTTCTAACTTTAAGTACGTTGAAAGATTGAATGTTTCTTTACTACCGGATCAGCTTAGGTTGGAGCTTTATAATTATTGTTTTTATAAAACAGAGCCATTGCTAGATAAAAAAATTAATGAGCAATGGAAAGTTAGGAAATGCAAAGGGGATTTACCTAAAGAAACGGTTTTAGATGCTAAATTAATATCTAATTTTTATGTTTATACAAAGGACTTATACGTCCCCTCTTATTCTTCATTTGTTGGAGTAACAATTGCTCTTTTAAAAAAAGTATTAGAATTAGGTCTCCTAACTTATGGTGAATTAACTTTATTTAATGTTTATCAGCCTGATATTTTAAGGGCGGTGTTAGCTAATGACATTAAGAAAGACGGTTATGTGCTTATGTCTTTTTCTATGGTGATGCAGTATGCTAAAACTATTTGGCATCCTGACCATTGTTTTTTCTGTGAATTTTCTCGTGAAATTATCTGTGATTATTATAATGTGTCATCTGATGATGTTATTGAAATGTCAAAGAAAAATTATGACAGCTTGTTTACTATTTATGAAAAAATTAAACCGTTTATAAAGACAAGTCCAAGATCGCATAATGCTAGAAATGAAAAAATTATTGAGCTAGACAGTCCTGCTAGTTATGTTTTTGATGCTTTAAAAAAAGCATACTTGGATTTAGATATTTATTTAAATTCAAATAATCATCAAATAAAAGTTAAATATTATTGTGTTGTCAGAGATATTATTCTTGTTGAATGTCTCCTTATTTGTCCTTTAAGAGTAAGAAATTGGGCAGACATGAAAATTGGTTTTCATAAAGAAGATGAATGTATTTATAAAGATAAAGATGGGATATATAAAATAAGCATCCCGAAATCCCAATTCAAAAACTATAAACAAAGGAATATCCCTGAGAGGTTTCAATTAAGCATTCCTGAGAATCTAACGCATATATTAGATCTTTATGTCGATACGATTCGTCCATTGTTTATGAGCGAAACCGAACCCCATGAGTATTTTTTTGTTTCAAGCCTTGGAAGAAAACAAACCGGCACAGCTATTAGCACATGTACTCGGAAATTTACTGCCTTATATGCGGATCAATCTATTAAGTCGGGTGGGATTGGCGCACATTATTTTAGGCATATAGTAGCGACCACCTATTTAAAGATACATAGAGGGGCATTTGGTTATGTCGCTTTAATTTTGTTGGATAGCGAGGAGGTTATTAGGCGACATTATGGGCATCTTGACCACGAGGATGCTATTGGAGATTGGAAGAAAAATTTATCAAATATTAGAAATGCAGCGTTGGGGTAATTATGAACAATTTAGATATTCAAAATATTGTTGATGGGTTTAATTCTAATATTTTACATTACGCACAACTGTTGTTTCCTAATGGTAAGAAACAAGGGAGTTATTGGGTAACAGGTGATGTTTATGATACCCCTGCTACCAACCAAGGATCGTTTAAAATAGGTTTGAGTGGACGTTTTTTAGGGATGTGTAGAGATTTTAGTGGTGATGCTGCTAAAAATTCCACGTTAGAAAGTTATGATCTTCTTGAGGTCTTGAGTATTAGGTTGAATGGAGATAAAGCAAAAGCCATCAAAGAAGCTCAGGAACTTTTAGGTATAAGTAGTAATCAAAACTTTAAGACCAATATAAAAACCAAGCAAAAGCCTTTGGTTAAAAAAACCGAAACAGCGCAAGAAGTTAAAGTAGAGCCGTTGGATGAAAAGTCTAGGAGTTGGCAACAGACCCTACATAAGGAATTACTAAATAATGAATCTGCAATGGAATATTTATATGCAAGATCATTAAAGAAAGAGACTATTGTTGAGTTTCAGCTCGGATTGACAAGAAAGACCACCACTCCCGATGGCGAGGTTAGATCTAAAGCTTTAGCAACACCAATCCGCTTGATGAATGGTGAGTTTGCAAAGCAACAGTATTTCTATGTTATCCCCCATGTCACTGAGAATCCTATCGCCTCAAATGGGTGGGGCAAAAGTCCGGTTGGTATATATTTTTCACACACCCACAATAAACAACGTAATTTGATTGTTTGCGAGGGCATGAAAGATGTGTGGGTTCTTTATCAAAATTTAAAAGAAAATGACTTATTAGATGATTATCTAGTTTGCTCAGGAACGCATGGTACAAGCATTCCTGAACAAATGAAAAACCCCGATTTTTGGGCTAAGTTTGACAAAATCTATCTAACTCAAGATTTCGATAAAGCCGGTGACACGATGGCTGAAAAAATATCGGAATTTATCGTTGGAGACTGCTATCGAGTCAGATGCCCGGCGCATTATGCTAATCCAAAATTTGAAAAAGACGGTACAGAAAAGCCGAGTGACCAATGGGGGGCTGATTGGACTGATTTCTTTAGATCGGACGGCTGTATTGATGAATTTTTATCTTTACTTGAAGAAGCTCCTGTTTGCTCTATTACAGTTGAAACGATTGATAACAATGATCCGTTCAATGTAAAAAATGCGGTGGGGCGATTCCACGTTGCCCCGATTGACATCAATGGGGCTTACATTAATCGCAAAATGTACTATCCGGTGCAGACATTAATGAGAAAAAAAGAGACCGATGAATACGGTCAGGAATATATTAGTGAACGCTATGAAACTGTGGTTGTTAGCTCAGATGGTGTGATTAACAAATCAGTTAAATCCCCTGCACCTCCCGGAACACCGGACTCTGAACGTGTAATTAGATTGACCGATGGCACGTTAATTCGAGCAGAACCAAAGCCAAATGATTACAGCTCTTGGAGTTGGAATAGCATTGAATCCTACATATCAGGCAGATCAAAAATTAGATCTGCTAAGGATATTTATACTGATATTCACAATGTACTAAAGCAATCTGTATGGCTTCCTGTACCTGAAGATTACTGCATACTATCACTAACGGTGATTGCTACTTATGTTCAAAACATCTTTGAATCTGTACCCATTATATTCCTAAATGGACGAGCCGGCTCAGGCAAATCTCAAACAGGGATTGTGATGTCTAAGCTTTCATGCAATGGCTCAGTGATCGGACAAGTCAGTGCTGCAACTGCTGCAAGGCATATTGACGCATCGAGAGGTTTTGTTGTGTTCGATGATTTAGAGGGTATCGCAAGCAAAGGTGGTCGAGACGGAACTCAATTTAGTGATCTAGTTCAAGCACTTAAAGTATCGTATAACAAAAACACTTCGGAGAAAATTTGGACTGACGTTAAGACGATGAAAACTGAGCGTCTTAACTTTTTCGGCATAAAATTAATATCGAACACCCAAGGATCTGATGATATTTTGAGTACACGTATGTTGCGTATTCAAACACTTATCATGCCTGACAGTGAAAAAGGTAAGATTAAAAAAATGGGAGCATCTGACTTCTTGCATGTTGAGAAGTTACGACAAGAATTACATCAATGGGCTTTTGCTAAATGTAATGAAATTGAAGATATTTCACTTACACATACAGAAAAAACAGGTCGATTCGATGAAATTGCACTCCCCTTGCGTGTGATCGCTTCGCTCGTTGGCAAGGAGTGTGCAGATGAACTTGAAGTCGGTCTTAATAAGCAGAAAACAGTCAAATTTGAGAGTAATGACCCCATAGAGGTGTTGCGTGAAGCTGTCAAAAATCTAATTAAAAATGGGTTTATCCGCTTTACTGTTACTCAGCTTATTCTTGAATTACGAACAATGCTTGACGATAACTATGGCGCAAGCATGACAAACGAAATCCCGGAATGGGAACGCCCTGAATGGGTTGGTCGTCAATTACGGACTCTTGGTTTGCTTGATAGTGTTGATCTAGGTCGAGCAGTATTGTACGGTAAGCGGTTAAAGGTGATGCAGTTCAATGACTATGCTGTAAATGAAGTGATCGAAGAAATTGGCTCTACTATAGACAATCTTCAAGAGCCATTCGCTTTCTGTGCCGGATGCGCTTCATGCCCTTATGCGAATACCAATTGTGGGTTTCGTGAGGAAAGACTCAAAAAAGAGCAAAAAAATATCAATGTTAAATATAACTAATATTTAATGTAAAAACAAAAACCATTTATACAACTAAAAATAGTTGTATAAATGGTTTTTGTTTTTATGGTTTTAGTGAAACTATTTATAATGTTTAATTATGCCACCATTTGTACATGTTAATATTTATATTCTTTTATAATTAGATACTTATATAAAACATAATAAAAAATAATGGCTTGTTGCACAGTGAAGATTATCGTACTCGTTATGCAGACAACTTGACTAAAGAGTTACCACGTATCCCATGCGTAAAAAAAGCCGAAGATTTCTGGGCATTCTCGAAAGCCGGGCGTGATTTAGCTCATTGGCACTTAAACTATGAAACCGTAGAGCCATATAAAGCTAAATTAGATCTAAAAGGTAGAAGTGTCCGAGAGCTTCAGGAACATGATTACTATGTGACTAAAATGAAATTCATTAAAAAAGATCAAAAAGATACCGTTGTTT